>JACRKM010000163.1 GCA_016219765.1 Candidatus Woesearchaeota archaeon | reverse complement strand
TTTCTCGTTTTTCTTCGACGGGCTTGGTACCTGCCTTTTTTTACAAGTGTGATCCGTTAGACTTCCGAAGCGAAGCGCAGGAAGTCTCACTCGTCGTGAGTTGATAAGGGAGGCACTCCCTTATTGTCTGGTCCGCACTATCCAGGTTATGCTACAGGCCCAAGAAGCATTGTAGATTTCTATAACTTTAAAAAGATTGTCTTTACAAACAAACAAAAAGGAAGTATTTGTTTAGCTCTTATGCTCACAGCGCCGCCACGACGCTCACCATTTCCAGTCTTATTTACTTGATATGATCTTGTTTTTTGTGACAAATCAGTCCTGCGCCGCCAGACATCCTTGCAGGGAAACCTGTCTGGCGGCGACGGACTACGTAGGACATCTAACAGGGTTCCCCTCAAAATAGACACGTCAGGTATATTTCGTGGGTGACCTCGCAGCAGCGAGCGTCGCCTGATCTTGCCAGCGTAGATTTACGCTGCGGGGTGTCAGATGTCCCAGGGATGATTATGAGATAACCTAACAATCTCGTGTCATTACGTTAGAACATTCAACTGCACAATGCTGCATCCGCTCGCAGGTCGGTGGCGGCGCTGTGAGAGTGATTAGCTAAACAAATACAAAAGGAACAAAAAAACAATTACAGTTTATAGCACTCTTCTTCCATGGCGCCGACGATAATGTTTCCGCCATGCTTCATCTGTTTGCACACAGTATAGTCATTAGTCTCCTCGACGTACCCGCGAATGCAGTATGCGTGCTTTATCTTATCTCCGACAAATGTGAAGTTCTTCATATAATCCCAGCACAGCTGTGGGTTTCTGCTCAGCGCCGCAACGTGGCCCAGACACCCGAAGAGCTGTGGATCTTCGGAAAGGTCCCAGCACGCGTCGGGTCTTCCATACTTCACAGAGACGTTTTGGATGCATTCAGCCTTGTCGAAGTAGTCAGGGATTTCATTGCATAGCGCGCGTTCATCATCATACGTGTACTTCATGCCGAATGATTGTCTGCATGCTACGCGCTGCGATCCAGCAAGGTCGCATACGTCTTCTTTCTTGAACGTTTTTGCATACTCAACAACGCAGGATGAATTCTCGCCGCAAACATCAGTCACGCTCAATGATTTGAAGTAATTGAATGGCCGGTGACGGTAGGCATCTAACTCCCATATGACGACTCCTCGTGCGGAGTTTTTGATGCGCGGGTCATCGGTGATAAGATCGTATTCAATCACGTCGCCCGCAACGCGGTACACGCGGACGTCCTCTACATTGAGCGCTGCATTTTTCTTTTGGCTAAGCCAGACAAATTCTTCTTTGGGAAGACTTGCGCGGTATTCCTCGCTGAAGAGCGTATAGAGTTTTGCGAAGTCTTGCGCTTTCCACGCGCTTGCGAAGGTGTTAGCGAATGTTTTTGAGTCGGAATTCTCCTTGGGTGCTGCTGGTTTAGATTGCATTTGAGATTGCATTGGCGCTTCTTCACTCGCCGCCGATACATCTTCCTTGTTGTCGCATACATTGTTCTTGTTAGTATCAACGCAGCACGCATTGTTGATGATAGAATTGGGCGGCTCGCACAGGATTTTCTGCGTAGTGCAGCCGGCCGTCAGAAGTATTAGCAATACAGCGATAACTAAACCAAGTCCAAAAATCTTCATCTGTCCAACCCCCTTAAACTATATTATTTATTTCTCCACAATCATTCTTCACAGCTTATTTCTTCGCAAGCGTGATCTCAATTGTTGACACTCGCACTTCCTTTCCTTCAGGATTCTTGAAGGCGTCGGAATCAATCTTGATATCCTTTACAGCTATGGCGCCATCGAGAAACCGCTTCGATGCGACTTCACAAACGTCCACAGCGCGTGAGATGAATTTTCCACGGGCCTTCACGACCACTTCAGAAGCGCTCTTTGTCGTGAACTGCATCACAACGCCAGTAACGTAGTTCATGAAAGGCTTTGGTCCAATAAATATCGAGTTGTCCTCTGTCATCAATGGCCTCTTACTTGCGCACTACAAGGAGCGCGTCATTACTTGCAATTCAATTTTCGACATATATAAAACTTTTGGAAAAAATTACGAATATCCTTTTAGGCACCCGGTATGAAGACGACAGAAAGCCATCATGAACTTATCCTGAATGTTTCCTGCACTTCAACGTTGCTACGGTCAAGACGCGCAGCAAGCGAATGTTTCCCCGGCGATACTTGGCTAAGATCTACATATTGCGCAAGATGCACGCGGACAGGCTCACCCAAGTAAACAACAGATACGCCGTTCCGTTCTGCAACCGAGTAGCGGAGATTATTCGAAGCAGCATAGTCCTTGAGATTAACAACATCAAACACAGAACCATCCAGCGCCAGTGTAAGCGTCTCATCAGCAAGCACTGTGTCCAGATTCACGACAACTTCTACGCCAAGAACATCGCTTGGGGCAAAAACATCCTTTTCACTTGCCAGCATAAGTACGTTGTTATATGCTGCAAGCCCGCTGAAGCTTGCAAATCCGCCGATCACAAACAAAATCGCAATAAGAGAAATCACCACTGCTACAACATTTTCGCGGTACATCGACATCGTTCATACTCCCTTTTTGTTCATGCTATGAGAAAAACATGGGTGTTCGTTATTTAAATTTTGCGATGATATTGGCTCTGTAGAAATCTTCCCTCTGCCATAGTTCAAGAAACATTTAAATACGTACAATACGCAAAAAACCCGATGCTAACCACGCCGACCATTCCAAAAGGGGTTCTTCTACTGTTCGTTCTCAGCATTTGTGCAGTCAGCGTTCTTGGAACCATTGACATTACTCCAGAGCAGCTGAACTTTGATGCAGTCCTCTGGGGAAGCGATGCACAAAAAACCATGACGATAACATCCGATAGCAGCACGACACTTTTTGTAGAGCCGGTCGTGAGCAAAGATTTCAGCAGCAATATTCAGGTCAGCGCGAACGGACCGTTGGCAGTGAAAAAAGATGTCCCACTTCAACTTAAGATAACGGCACAAGGAAACGCACTTGGCCTGTCCGAGGGAACTATTGACTTGTATTTTTCAACAGCAGGCACGAATCTTGGAAGCGCGTCGGATACGTTCGTGCAGATTCCAGTCACGCTGAGCGTTGTCAGCCAGGGGAGACGCCAAATCCTTATCAAGGATAGTTCCATTTCAAATACAGAAGTAGGAGGCATAGCAAATCTTGAAATCTCATTTGAGAATGCCGGCTCTGTTGATATCGCGCCCAGCATCATCGCCACTATCGATGATAGATCTACGCAGCGTTTCATAGCCAAGATACGCGCACTCGATGCACAGGCAATGAACTTTCCGCTTCTGGCAAGCAACCTTGCAGCTGGAACTCACGAGGCAAATATCATCGTCAAAGACAACGACATCACCTTGCTTGACCGGACAGTTTCGTTCAACGTGCTGCCAGCAGCGAATCACGCCAAAGAAGGAGACATTGTTGATGTTATCCTGCCGCAACAAAATACGATCGGCAATGAAATCACTGGCGGCGCCGTATTCAGAAACAGCGGCAAAGAACCCTTGATTATCACGGTGAAAACCGACGTGAGTAAAGACAACCGCATAATCAAGCATTCCGAAGAAACCTTCTTCGTCCCCGCCAATCAAACACGAATCGCGCACGTCGGCTTTACGCCAAACACGAGTGGATCATATCTTGTCACCTCATATGCAGACTTTGCAGGCACGGCCACCGCTGTCACGCAACGGACCATTGAACTCACCACTCCCAACGAATCACTTGAAAGAATCCTACCCGTCTTTGTTGTGCTTTTCGTTGGAATCATTTTCATCGCATCATACAAGAAACGCTTTCATCACAGCAAAAAAGGAGGACAAATCCTTAACAAAGAACTTGAACAGCACGAACGATCCACATTGCGATAATTGAAATTTCTGCGGAAACATTTAAAAAACAGCCCGATATGCTGCTTTTCATGAACGACTATGACCGCCTCACAAGCAAATTCCATGACTTCTTCACGCAAGATCCAAATGCGTGCGTCATGCTTGGAGTGAACAAATATCTTGACGAGCTTCCTGACCCGTCGGTGGATGCGGAACGAGCAGGAGCGGAGCACGCAAATGAATTACTATCACAAGTGCGTGCATTTCCAAGAACCAGCTTGACATTCGATCAACAGCTTGATCTCGATCTTGCAGCGCTTGCACTTGAGTATGAAGCATTCACTCCAGTCTGCGAAGGGCGAATGCAGTTACAGCAGATGCCGACTGCAGGACATGACATCAGTCAAGGCATCTTCCAGCTTTTCATCAACGACCCACGACCAAGCGCAGAGCGCCTCCAGAACATCACTGCGCGCATTGAAAAGATACCTGAATATCTTAAAACCCTGCTTACAAGACTTGACCGGCCTCTCCAACGCTGGGCTGATATTGATCATGAAACTATTGAGGAGCTGCCAGAATTATTCAAAACGATCCATGACTGGGCTGCTGGGGAGAACTACAAAGACATTGCGCGCCTGTCACAAGCAAGCGATCATGCTCTGAATGCGCTCCATAACTACTGTATAAATCTGTCGGCGATGCAGACGACAAGGCAATTTGCACTCGGAGAAGAACAAGCAAGAAAACTCGTTTCCATCAATGGCATCGACGACACCTTTGAAGACCTTATCACGATGGCGAAAGAGCACCTTGAAGAAAATACAGCAATCATCGAGAACCTTAAGCGAAAACTTATCCATAAATACCAACTTCCGCGCTCAACAACAACGCAGGAATTGCACGCATTCTTGAATGAGCGCTATGCTGTTCCCCTTGAAGATATTCTGCCATACTACAATCACGAACTAGCTAACCTTATGTCTTTTGTACGTGAACGAAACTTATTCCCTATACCCGAAGAGCAGGAGATGCTGATCATCAAAACACCCAACTTCATGGAGCCCGTGCTCCCTTTAGGAGCGTTAGATATGCCGCCACCATTTCGGGAGGGAAAAAAGAGAAGCGTGATCTACCTTACACTCAATGAAGATTCAGTATATGATCACACCAGAATCAAGATTCCCAACATGCTGCTCCATGAAGGAATTCCAGGGCATCACTTGCAGCTTTCATGCGCGCATACAAACCCCTCAATCATCAGAAAACACCTGGAAGCAAATGATAATCTGGAAGGATGGGCTACGATGCTTGAAGACTACCTGCTTGATGCCGGTTACATGGTTGACCTGACTGATGAATCTCGATTCCTGACGAAACTCGACAACCTCCGGTTTGCACCACGGGTGGCAATCGACCTGTACTTTATGACCGGCAACAAAACCTATCTTGATATCGGAGTGAATATTGATGCTTCCTCAGAAGACCCGTTTGTTAATGCAGCAAACCTTCTTCGTGCAGTAACTGGTTTTTCTGAATCAAGAGTTCAGGCCGAACTTGGCTGGTACTCGCAAGAACCAGTGTATCCCCTATCTTACCTTGTCG
>JACRKM010000160.1 GCA_016219765.1 Candidatus Woesearchaeota archaeon | reverse complement strand
CTGGCAAGATCGGGCGACGCTCGCTGCTGCGAGGTCACCCACGAAATATACCTGACGGGTCTATTTTGAGGGAAACCTGTCTGGCGGCGACGCTCCGGCAATGGAGCAAGGCGTCTGACTGCAGGAAACTGGCCTCGCGTCGGCGAGCGACAGGGGTCCAAAAATGATTTCTGTCGTATATATTGTAGGTGACCGAATGTCGCCTGATGTTGCCAGCGTATACCTCGCAGAGGTGTGGAAACGATAGTGACCACATCTACGCTGTAGGGATGTCGCGAGTCGCAGGATTGGTGTGTCCGCGGCGGATCATTCAACTGCAAGAAATTACCGAATTTGGCGAGGCGGCGGTGCTGATTGTGCTGGCCGAGCTTTTCAATAACGCCGATTAAGGAAAAAATTATTAAGGAGAAGATGAGACAACGTCATGACACGCGAAAATTATTCAGTTTCATAGAGGTGCATTAAAATGGCAATAATTTTGGATCAGAAAGTCAAGGTTACAAAGAAAGGCAAATCATTTTACTATACAGATTTACTGCGCGCTTTAGTAGAAGCACAGTACTATGCTCAGAATGGCGGACATGTTGCATCAATGCCGGAATTATTGCGGGGACGTGTTATTTCTCCAGCGGATAATGAACTGTGGACTAAATACTTTACAGCATTATCAGAAGAAAATGTAGGAAGAACCCCAGCAGGTTCAGCTGTTCTTGTTACAGTTCATGGCGGAGGCGTATTAAGCACCCCAGAACGAATTGCAAAAGAATACAAAGAACAATCAATGCTTCCATGTGTTGCAAAGTTTACTGCTCAAGAATTTAAGGATGTTGTTGAAGGAAAATTACCAGACGGAACTCAACTTCCAGTATATTCATTCTCGGATTTAAAGAAGGGTGTAAAAGATTTGCCGCTAAGATGCGCCGTTGTTATGGATTTTGAAACAGCACAAAAAACTTATCCAGGCTATCAATTGATCGACAAATTATATGATAATCCTTTAGTTATTGTTCGTGCTGGTGGAGTTGAACAGGCAAAAGCATTCCTCGATAAAGCAAAGCGAGTGTATGATTCAAAGAAATTAGGAAACTGGCATCGATTTGGTGACGTGGACATTGAACAATCTCAGGGGCGCCTGTTGTTTCTTGGCCACGTTGAGGACATTGGCCTCGATGGCTACAGCCACCTCTACTACGGCGGCCGTTTCTTCGGGGTAGCGCCGGAGGTGCTGGCGCAAGTTAGCGTGCGCAAAGTGCCGCGCGGAAATGTGGAGAGTGCTAGGGCAAGTGCACGAACTGGTCCAACAATAGATGAGCTGCTTGCAGACGCAAAAGATTTTGTTGCGCCTGCAGCATGGGCTGCTTTTGAAGAAAAAGTGAGAGCGCGATACCAGTAATTTTTTCAGGATTTTTTACACTTCTTTCTTTTTGTGATGATTATCCCCAGCTACGCAATGGATTGCCAACCTTCTTATGATTAAATAGCTACTGACTAACTACTGGCCAGTTAGAATAAAGTATTAATAATAATCACGTCTGCAAAACAATCAGAGGCTGGTTTAAAAGAGGTGACCTTGTATGAATGATCGTTCTGGATTGTGGATTCTTGCTATTATTGCGGTCGTGGGTATTGTAGCGATGGCTTTTTTTGGCATGCGCAGCGGAACAGCTGGCACCTCTGCAGAAACTGCTGCAGGGCAGGCCCTGGCAGCGAGGCTCAGGGGTGACGCGGGTGTGGGTACAGCAAGCAAAGATTCCACAGCAGTATCAGGCATTTTATTCCTCAAAGCGCTTGCAAAGCAAGATTTGACGACTTTGAAAACGCTTGTTGACAAAGAAAAAGGAAAGGCACTCACTGCTCAGGAAATCAGCATTATAATGAACAGAATCGATATCGTTAATGCTGTTGAGCACGGGGACATGGTAATCTCGTCCGATTCACCTGAGACACTTGTTGCTCTTCCAGACGTGATAGATAATACATTTACAATTATACAGATCGATAAGGAAAAAAGGGAATTAACACGTTTTGTTATCGATAGTCAACGCCATTTGCTTATTGACAGAAAAAAAGGCGATACGGTGACAAATCTGGGAGTAGGTAATATAGACAGCGATGCCACGACGCTGACTATTCGAACACTTGCGACCGGTCTTGATGTAGTGAGCTCGGGCTCGGCAGGCATCGACACGACAGTATTGGAAGTTACCAACATCGATGCCCCAACCGCGCTCACAGCGCAGGATTCTACTCTTATCACAAAGCAGGATGTAACTTCAACGTCTATCAGCAAAATGGCAAGAAGCTAAAACGATGAGATAAGGATAACAATGAATAAAGCAAACAAAGCAGGACTTTTGATAACCCTCATGGTTGCGATAGTGACGATGGTGGCAATTACAGTTTTAGCGATAAAATTTGTTTAAGTCAAAATTCTAAACGCGGTTCAAGACTTCACCGCACCTTTGCCCCCGCACTCACGTGCTGGACTTTAACGTATTCGCCCCGATGCGTTTTGAGTCTGGCGTTGCCGTACTCGACACAGGTTATGTGGTTTTCATGATTTGCTTTAAGGGTGATTTTGCGAAATGCCTCCAAGTCGATCGTTGAGAACGGCCCGTGCGTATCGTATCCTTCAACAAAGACACGATCCCCGGGTTTTGACTCGGGCGCTTCCAGCACTGCAACGGTGTTTTCATCGTCAGCAGCGAGAAGCATGCCTTGGCTTTCAACACCGCGGAGTGCAGCAGCTTTCAGGTTACATAGGACGATGAGATGCTTTCCAAGCAGCCGTTCTTTAGCGTACCATTGTTTGAGCCCGGCAACGAGTTGCCGTTTCTCTGTTCCAAGATTAATCTGCAGCACAAATAATTTTTCTGCATTGGGGTGATCTTTTACTTCCTCGATCTTGGCTACGCGCAAGTCTAACGGGAAGTGCCGTTTTTCTGCGTACTCGATTTTTGGGAAGAGCAATGCGCGATCCTTCTTGATATTGAATGAGCCTTTGCCAAATTCTGCAGCAGCAAAATTCTGTTTTTCCGCATCGGCGCCAAGCTGCGTAAAAAGTGCAGCAGCAGAATCTGGAATGAATGCAGACAGTGCTATGGAGAGAATGCGAAGGTTTTCTGCAATGTTATACAGCACCACATTTCGCTCTTCTTCTCCTTTGATCTTCCATGGTTGTCTGGCATTCACATAAGCATTCAAGCGGTGCAGCTCTGTCCAGACGACATCAAGCGCCCTGTTGTGGTGGCGCGTTCTCATCAGCTCATCTGCCTGCCTCATCGATGCGCTCACATCGATCTCATCAGCGTACACAGCATTGTGCAGTATTCCATTGCACGACGATTCGATGAGTTTTGTGACTCGGGAGAGCAGGTTCCCGAGCGTGTCGGCAAGTTCGCAATTAAATCTTGCAACGAGTTCTTTTTCTGAAAAGTTCCCATCCTGCCCTGAGGGCACGGCGCGAAGAAAGTAATACCGCAATGCATCCACACCATGCTTGTCGACAACCGCCATCGGATCGACGACATTTCCTTTTGATTTGCTCATCTTCTCGCCATTCTCGTCATTGATGAATCCGTGGACGTACACGCTGCGCGGAAGATCGATGCCGGCAGAAAAGAGGATCGCTGGCCAGATGACTGTGTGGAACCACAAAATGTCTTTGCCGATCACGTGCACGTCTGCCGGCCAGAAAGTCTTAAACTTGAGCGGCGCCTCCTTGACCGCGCTGACATAATTGATGAGCGCATCAAACCAGACGTAGATCACGTGTGTCGGATCGATTGGTGTAGTAATTCCCCATTCAAAGCTCGTGCGTGAGACGCTTAAGTCGCGCAGCGGTTCTTTTTTGAGCCGCGCAAGAATCTCATTGCGGCGGCTTTCAGGAAAGATGAATTCAGGATGGCTTTCGATATGCTTGATGATTCTGTCCTGATACTTGCTCATCTTAAAGAAGTAGGATTCTTCTTTGAGTGACTGCGTCGGCCGTTTGCACTCTGCACAGTTACCGTCGACAAGATCTTTTTGTGTCCAGTATGTTTCACAGGGCACGCAATAATATCCTTCGTAGTATCCTTTGTAGATCTCACCCTGGTCAAACACTTGCTTGAATAATTCCTGCGCGACCTTCTCATGCCGAGGCTGTGTAGTCCGGATGAAATCATCATAACTGATCGCAAGCTTTTTGCAGAAATCCTTGAATATGATTGCTTTTTCATCTACAAAATCTTGTGGCGCGAGGTGTTCTTCTTCTGCCGCTGTCTGGAGCTTCACTCCGTGCTCGTCAAGTCCTGTCAGGAAATGCACCTTCGCGCCTTTGAGTCTCATCCAGCGCGCATATGAATCAGCTACGATCTTTTCGTACGCGTGGCCCATGTGCGGGTTCGCGTTTGGATAGTCGATGGCGGTTGTTATATAGAAATGTGGAGACAACTTTTTAGCAGAAGACTTTGAGGCAGATATTTTCGTTGCGCTTTGCTTTTTGTTCTGTGTTTTCGTCATCTGATTCACGGCAGAACAAACATTGGCGGCTTTTATAAAGGTTTTTGGTAAATTTCATAATTTCAGCTAAACTCTCATTTCCGCGGCTCTGTAGAAAATAGCGCCGGCACGCTCACCACCATCGCCCTTTTGCGAGAGATGGAAAGACACAGAAACACGCCGACAAGTTGGACGCCCCCAGCGGCCATCGATCCGCTGGCACTCGATCTCAAGTCCGATTTTCGCTTCGCTCCAATCGGACGACGAAGGGGACAGAGCTCGTCGGTATTCGGCAGGCTTCATGCCTGCCTTGAGGTGGGTTGCATTCGGATATTCCGAATGTTCCGAAAATCTTTGATTTTCGATAATAAGGGAGGCACTCCCTTATGGGGAAGGCACATCGGGGAATGTCGGTCATCAAAGAGCACAGTGTGTATCACGAGCATGGCGTGGTGGTGAGTGAGCGCAAGGAAAAACACAATGGAGTATAAACGATATCTGGATCTTCACCTCAGTGGGCGCGCAGCAGGCGTGCCCGCTCTTGAGATGATAAGAGCTATGCTCTTATGCGTCGAGCATCGTGGTGCCGGCTCGTCAAGACGTTCTACAGAGCCCATTTCCGCAATAGCTTCTTATAATATAATGTTTCTATAATATACTGTTTCAATGTAATGTTCTTATAATGTGATGTTTGAGCTAATAAACCAGTTCTTGTAAAAAATCTTTGTGATAAATTTATCATATGTGGCAGTTCTTGTGTCATTAATGCATCTTATGAAAAATCTATAGAGAACCAGACCATTTATAAACGCGACTCATAATAACTACCAGAAAATAGTTAAATATCCAATAATTTATCCAACAGTTAAATACCGGTGTACTTATCGATTCGGGGATTTATTCATGTCGTCCAACATACATCAACAGCAGGAATGCGCATTCCCAGCATCACGTGCAAAAGTTACTCAGCGGTCGCTCATTGCTAACCTTGAAGCGCTTGTGAATGAGGCTGAACGCTGCAGAGCAGATCAGGAAGCTTATGAATGGGATGCAAAACCCTCTGAAAGGACTATAAAATTTTATGAACATGAAATAAGGAAAACTGCAAAACAATTTGACTTCTTCAGTGCAGAGCGGATAGTATACGGCCAAATACTCTGTGACATCCTTACACAAGCACTCAGCGAAGGCTTCCTCAGCCTTGCACTCAAAGGCACCAAGAAATACATCGAATATCTTAAGCAGCAGCAGTACATGATGCACAGCAGAGAAAGTCGACTTGAGCTGCATCACATCGATAATGAAATCCTGCTCCTTGAACGGACTCAACAGACTCCAAAATACCTAAAAGTGTACAAAGATTATCCTGAACTTGCCATGCGCGAGAACGATGAAGAACCACACAGCAGAAAAACCACCTTTGTTCCTCAGACATTGGATGAATCGCAGCGGATGATTGATTCGGTGATTGCCCTCTACGACCCTCTCAGTGAACGGGCGCGCCTGCCGCTTAGAGCGATCAAGGATGCACTTGGCTCTGGACATCTTGAGCTTTCTATCGCTTCATTTTACCGGCTGAAAGATAAAATCTTGTATGCACACTCCCCATTCATAAGCGACTGTACGACGCCGGAAGAACGCACGATCAGCCACCGTGAGAAAGAAAAGAAGCGCGCACAATTAATGGCTGATCTGAATGCGCTCGTAGAAAGATTTCAAGCGATCATGGACAGCCACGAAGCGCGTGTTGCATTTGAATTGCAGAATATCGTTGAACAGACGGAGGTGGGAGAAGATGCTGCTCGTGTTCATTGGGATGCTTTGAGCGATCTTTTGAAGTGTTACAAAAACCAGCACTTGCCTTTCGATATTGAGCCCATAAACATTTTAGAAATGATTGCGCAGCACGGAAGCATCCATCTGGCAATTAATGGGTCAAAGAATCTTCTCTCGATGCTTGAGGGCCAGGCAGCCGCGCACAAAGCCATGGAAAATATTGCAGAGAGAATACTGCCTAGTTCGACTGTCGTCGTCCACTATCAGAACAAGCCAGATGAAGATAATTCACAGCGTATTGGCAGCAATTATACGATAGTGCCGGAGATAGAAGTTGTAGTGCCTGCGTGCGCTCCAGAACTGCATCGTTACAGCACACGCTCAAGAGAAAGCATCGATCTCACGATTTTTGAAGATCCTGTTGAAGGTCAGATAATTACGCTCGACCACAATGTTGACTATGGCAGCGCGCTGCAGCATGACGCGTGTGCGCGGACAAGAAATACCTGCAGGACGTACATAATCCCTCCGGGCGGATATGCAGATCTGGCCGCAATCTTTGAAGATAAAGAAGTGCGGCTTGTGACACCAGAGGAATACGCCTCGCTCAAGCAACGCTAGCAAAAAAGCAATTCAACAGCAGACTGTGCTCGCCGGGTATTGGGCGTGAACTAGACTAGTAGACAAGAAATCACTCATCTTCTTTATCGCTTTCGCCTTTTTCTTTCATCTTTTTCGTGACGAGAATGTTTGCTTTGCAGTTTGAACACGAAAATTTGAGCGCTTTCACTCCATCAACGCTTTTCCATTTAAACGGCAGCTCAGCCTCTCCTGATTTTTTACATCCGGGACACGTGTATGTCGCCTGCGCCGTAAGTCCTGATTCGTACTCTTCTTTCGCGACAGTGTAATGGCACGCCTGGCACACGTATTCTTTCGCTCGGATTTTTACCTTTCCCTTCTCAACAGGTTTTCCCATCTTTGCCTTCCCGCATTTCGGGCAGTCCTGGCGGTACACCCACACTTTTGCTAATCCTTTGTTGTCCAATGTGCGGTTTGTGAAGTAGACAAGCTCATTCATTGATTCTGGTTCGCGGACTGGCATACGGTCACCTCAGCAACACAATAGTGGAATCTAAATGAAAGAGAGCGTTTGTTGTTTTTTAATCTTTGCCTATTCCAGTAGAAAATGACTGGATTTTATGGCAGCCGCTTGAGTTCTATGCAGACTGCCTCCTCGTTGACGCGGATATACTTTGGGCATTGGACTGTTTCAAACTCTTCTTTTTTACAATACTCAAGAATCCTTTTTCTGTCGTTGCTATTCTTTGGTTTCACAGCAACATTCAGGCCGCGAAGCGCAGGATGAATGATTTCGACATCAAGTTTTTTTATATCGTGTTTAACTGCCGCCTGTTTTTCAAAAAAGAACGCAATCCGCGCAGGGGCTTCTTTGAGCTTCTCAAGCAAATATGCATAGTCTGGATAAAAGTTAGTCATTGAAAAAACAATCGATCCAATGTCGAATAATTCCTTGTTATTTGTCGCCACAAAACCTCCGTAACCGTTATTAACTGGCTTGTGATTTCCAAAACTGCCGACGATTATGTCAACAACGCGGCCATCGCAGAGTACAGCATCGCCGAGAGATCCAGATGCATCTTCGATGATAAGACAGCCATTCTTATGACAGACTCCTGCGATCTCTGCAATCGGCTGCTCTGCGAAATAACCTGCAAAGCTTGTGACGATGAGTGCAGCAGCGCTCTTTGATTTTTCTTCTAGATTAGTAATGTCGATGATTCCTCGATTGGTCTTCACCAGCTCAACCTCGAATCCAAGCAACGGCGGATAAGTTTCAAAAGAGATCCAGCCGCCTTGGTCAGGGACGAGGATTACATTGCGCGTGTTGCTGCTTTGCCTCCCGGCCTTTGTTGCTTTACGCGACAGTTCTTGTACCATCACGAGTGCGCAGAGTATTGCAGCATTTCCTCGATTGACCAAGCGCACGCATTTGCAACGAGTGTATGCTCTCAGGATGTCTTCAATCAGCGCCTGTTGCGCTTTCTGTTTTGCATTTTCCCTCTGGTTTGCCACAAGCCAGGCGAAGAACAATATATATTTAAACACGCTGGTTCAGATGGCCCTGTAGAAAATATCACCGGCACGCTCACCACCACCGCCTTTCCGCGAGAGATAGAAAGAAGCACCTGCGCGCTGACAAGTTGGACGCCCCAGCGGTCATCGATCCGCTGGCACTCGATCTCAAGTCCGATTTTCGCTTCGCTCCAATCGGACGACGAAGGGGACAGAGCTCGTCGGTATTCGGCAGGCTTCATGCCTGCCTTGATGTGGGTTGATAAGGGAGGCACTCTCTTATGGGGAAGGCACATCGGGGGGAATGTCAGCTCGTCGAGTGCACGTTCACTATCACGAGCTTGGCGTGGTGGTGCAGGCCTCCTGCTGTCGTCACAACTCGCAGTGGGCGCGCTGCAGGCGTGCCCGCTCTTGAGATGATAAGAGCTATGCTCTTATCGAGCGATCGCGTCGAGCCTCGCGGTGCCGGCCAATTAAGATTTTCTACAGAGCCGGTTCAGATCAATGGCCAGGTTCAAGGGGGCGTCATGAGCATGCAGAATACGTATTATGATAAAATATCCAGAGGGTACGACGAGCTCTACAGAACGGAGCAGGAGAAGAAAATGCAGGAAATCCTCAAGAATCTTCCTCCTGATTTTATCCCCAAAGAATATAGCAGACTTCTTGATGTCGGATGTGGAAATGGCATCTCTACAGCTACATGGAACTGCAATTGCGTTGGGATCGACCCAAGCAAGGAATTGATCGCGCTTGCTAAAAAGAACAATGCAAAAAATGATGTAAAACAAAATCGCGTATTTGTGGAAGGTGCTGCTGAGAAGATTCCTTTCAGTGATCATGTGTTCGATTTCGTCATCAGCGTCACCGCGATTCATAATTTTGACAATATAAACAAGGGGATCGCGGAGATGAAAAGGGCCGGAAAGGATCGTTTTATTTTCTCAGTCCTCAAAAAATCACCTAAATTAGCTTTCATCGAAAAGGAAATCCGAAATGAATTTAATGTTGTAAAAGAAATCGATGCAGGGATTGACAAGGTGTTCTTCTGCAAGAGCACATGACAGGGCGGATGATGAGAATGATTGATTATAGCAAAATGACAATAGAGAGATTTGACGCGTTCGTGAAGTCAATCACCGTCAACGATCGGATTGCGCTAGTGCACGACACCGATCCAGACGGCATTTGCTCTGGTGTGCTTGTGGCAACCTCTGTTGAGCGCATCCGCCAAAAGCCTGTCGATCTCGTCATTTCAAAGGACCATGGAAAGGTTACGCTCACCGACGGCAATCTGAAGATGTTGCAGCAGCACAAGATTAACAAACTCTTCACAACAGACCTTGGAGTCGACGGAGACCCTGCAACCTTGAAGCGCGCGGAGGAGACGTGCGAAATCATCATTTTCGATCATCATAAGCTGGTAAACGATGTGAACTCTCCAAGGACGATCCTGATTAAGTCTCAATATCTTGTCACCCGGATCGATCCAAGCCAGTACCCTGCGAGCAAACTCGTGTATGATTTGTTCTCACGCCACGTCGATCTTTCAGATCGTGACTGGCTTGCTGCCGCCGGCCTCATTGCTGATGCATCAGCAAAGACGTGGCAAACGTTTCTTGACGTGCTGTTCGTAAAATATGGCGAGAAGAAATTGGATAACATCTTTGACACGCCCTTCGGCATGGTGGGCAGGATTATCACGTCGACCATTGGAATCGAAGAAGGACAGGTTTCAGCATTGTTTGAGTGTGTCCTAGAAGCGAAGAGTTACAGGGATATTCTTGCATCACGGTTCAGGAAGTATGAGGAAAAGTATTCGGCAGAACTCCAACGCTGCATCAATGAGCATAAGAAGAAGGCAGAATTTCACCGAGAACTTGAGCGCATGTGGTATGAGATAAAATCGCCATACAAGATCAATTCGCCAGTGTCGACGATACTATCATTCATGCCGGAATATCTGTCAACAACGATCATTGTGCTGCAGGACATGCACGACGGATTCTATGCCATCAGCGGCCGGCGCCAGGACGGTAAAGTGGCCATGAACGATCTGCTGGCTGATTGTGTCAATGGATTGGAGAATGCGAACGGCGGGGGCCACAGACCTGCTGCCGGAGCAAAGGTGGCGAAGAAGGATCTGCAGATATTCAAAGAAAGATTCATGAAAGCTCTCCAGGCTCTCCTGGCAAAGAAAGATTAAAGCACAAGGTCTCATAACTGAAAATCCCTTCGTGAGATGCATTCCTCACGGATCTCTTTGAGGATCGGCGTATAGCCCGCAACTTCAGGTGCCTTCCTGTTCGCCCCAAGACGCTTCACGACGTGGATAGGGTCGTCTCCAGGATATAATTTCAGCGATTCGATATAGATCTCCTTGAGCATCGTGCGTACTTTGTGTACGCTGAAGAGTCCATACCCGTTGCGGACATCGACGAGGAGCCGTTGTTCTGCAAGGGGCAAGTACTGAGAGAGGTTGTCGATCGCTGTCGCCTGCTGCTTTGCGCGAAAAGTGCTTGTCAATGTCTGGACAAAGAGAGCTACGTCGAGATCCCATGAGCCTTTTTCACGGAACGCATCAGTGGTCTTTGTCTCGCTGTAGAACGCAACAAGATCATCATCTGTCGGCGCTCCTGCGAGCTTGATGTACTTTTCGACGAGCCCGTTCACATCGCGCCGCGCGTCATGATTGATATTCGCCCGTCGATCAGCCATCTTGAGCACTGCGGCAAGCACGTGCAGGTCATAGCGCTCACCATGCGTCTGCGGAAACGCGAACACCCGGGAGACGTACTCTTGATAGGATGTCCCTTCGCGATGCGTCATGTGGTCGACGAGCGCGCAGACTTTCCTGCCTTGTTCCCCGGCGTTCGTGAGAAGATCGTTCAGGTACGTCGTGTCTGGCTTTCGGACATGGCAAGCAGCAAAGGGATCAAACACGTCAAAGCCCTTGATGTCTTCTGCGCTGTCATGAAGCCATGCAGCAGCGACAGCCGCCTTCTTGTACGCAGAGGACACGACGACGCTTTCCACGAGGAACGCCACCTGTGCAAGATGACCCTGGGTGTAAGGCAGCCCTGTGTCACGCGTGACTCCATCAAACAGCTCATGAGCTAAAGAACTTGCATACGCGACGATGTTTCCTTCGCGCGGGATGGGACGGAGTTTTGCCATGCTTAAGAGATGCAGCAAAAGTATTAAAACTTTGTGCGGGCACTTCTGCACAAAAGCAGGAATCCAACTTAACCAATACCTCGCTACCGGCTTGTTTGCAAGTTATCATAAAATGTTGTGGGGTGCTACTTTTTCTTCGTTTATACGGTCTATAAAGCTAGTCTGATATGTTCGTCTGTTTCTGGTTTTGTTGAAAATGAGTCGCGACGCAGCAATTTTCGTCGTG
>JACRKM010000161.1 GCA_016219765.1 Candidatus Woesearchaeota archaeon | reverse complement strand
TTTCACGACGAAAATTGATGCGTCGCGACTCATTTTCAACAAAACCAGAAACAGACGAACATATCAGACTAGCTTTATAGACCGTATAAACGAAGAAAAAGTAGCACCCCACAACATTTTATGATAACTTGCAAACAAGCCCACAGAACCACAAACTTTATTAATAAAAGAACGGGTGATTAGACTTAAAACCAGATATTTCGGGGGAACCAAAGCTATAAATATTGTCCGAAGATAGTTTATCTTTCGGCGTAATGTCAATCATGGAAAAAGAACTGAATCTCAAAGTCGCTGAGGCGATCCAGGACGACGTCAACAAAGGAATTGTCCGCATAGATACAAGTCTCATGCATGAGATAGGCGTGCGCCCCGGAGATATTGTAGAAGTCACGGGAGAACGGACAACTGCAGGTATAGTTGATAGAGCATATCCTGGTGACATCGGCCTGAACATCATCCGCATGGATGGAATAGTGCGAAGAAACGCGAAAACCGGCATCGGCGAGATTATCAAAGTCAGAGCGGCTGATGTGAAGACCGCAAAGCGAGTCGTGATCGCGCCAGCACGACGCGGCATCGTGATCCGCGCGCCACCCGAACTCTTCAAGCAAGGACTTCTTGGGCGTGCCGTTATTCGTGGAGATATCGTTGCGCTCGGAGGAACGAAACGGCGACGCAGCACCATGAGCAACAGCCCCTACGAGGACATCTTCTCTATTCTTGACGAAAGCATGATGGGATTCGGCATGGGAGACATCAAGTTCATCGTCGTAGAAACCAATCCCAAAGGTGCCTGCCTTATAACACACACCACAGAAGTTGTATTCAATCCTGAAGCAGTCGAGCTCAAAGAAGTTGAAAAAGCGCCAGAAGTCACTTACGAAGACATCGGCGGGCTTTCTGAAGAGATCAAAAAAATACGTGAAATGGTCGAGCTGCCACTCAAACACCCGGAAGTCTTCGAGCGTCTCGGCATCGATGCGCCGAAAGGAGTTCTTTTGCACGGGCCTCCGGGAACTGGAAAGACGCTGCTTGCAAAAGCCGTTGCTGCAGAAACCAACAGCAACTTCATCTCGATCAACGGCCCTGAAATCATGAGCAAATATTATGGACAGAGCGAAGAGAACCTTCGAAAGAAATTCGACGATGCAGAAAAGAACGCACCAAGCATCATCTTCATCGACGAAATCGACGCAATCGCAACAAAGCGCGAGGAGACCAAAGGAGAAGTCGAGCGGCGCGTTGTCGCTCAGCTTCTTGCGCTCATGGATGGACTGCAGAGCCGCGGCAAGGTCGTCGTCATCGCAGCAACAAACATGCCGCACTCTCTTGATCCTGCTCTGCGGCGCCCGGGCCGATTTGATCGTGAGATCGAAATAGGCGTTCCTACCAAAGAAGGCAGACTTAACATCCTTAAGATCCATACCAGAAATATGCCGCTGGCGAAAAACATCAACCTCAAAGAACTCGCACGCATCACGCACGGATTTGTCGGAGCAGATGTTTCAGCGCTCGCAAAAGAAGCAGCGATGATCGTGCTGCGGCGCGTGCTTCCCGAACTTCAGCTTGAGAAAGAAGAAGCAATCCCAAAAGAGAGCCTTGAGAAACTGCGCATCACACAGCAAGACTTCATTGATGCATTGAAGGTTGTCAGACCCAGTGCACTGCGCGAAGTCCTCGTCGAAGTGCCAAATGTGCACTGGGAAGATATCGGCGGGCTTGAAACAATCAAACAAGAGATCAAAGAAGCAGTCGAGTGGCCGCTCAAGATGCCAGAGGCATTCACGCGCCTCGGAGTACGGCCGCCCAAAGGAATCCTCCTCTATGGTCCGCCTGGAACCGGAAAAACCCTCCTTGCAAAAGCAGTCGCAAACGAATCAGAAGCAAACTTCATCCTTGTAAAAGGCCCTGAGCTTCTCTCCATGTGGGTTGGAGAAAGCGAACGCGGCGTACGCAAAGTATTCGAGCGTGCACGGCAGACCAGCCCGACCATCGTCTTCTTCGACGAGATCGATGCAATAGCACCAAGACGAGGAGCGAGCCCCGACACGAGAGTCACTGAGCGCGTGGTGAACCAACTCCTGACAGAGATCGATGGCCTTGAAGAGCTGCACAATATCGTCGTGATCGGCGCCACCAACCGGCCCGACATCCTTGACACTGCGCTCTTACGGCCGGGAAGATTCGACCGCATCATACTTGTCGGCGCTCCTGACGAGAAATCACGGCTCAACATATTCAATATACACACAAAGAGCATGCCATTGGCACCCGATGTCAATATTGAAGAGTTCGCAAAGAAAACGCCAGGGTATGCGGGTGCAGATATAGAATCAGTTTGCCGTGAAGCAGCAATGCTCGCGCTGCGAAAAGACGCCAAAGCTGCACAGGTTACAAAAAAAGACTTTAATGAAGCAGTCGATAAAACGCGCCCATCGATCACCAAGGAGATCGAGGAAGCATACGCAGAACTCAAAGACCAGTTCACAAAAGCACGCGGCAAAGAGATGGGCCAGGAAAAACCGCGCTATTTCGGATGAGGGAGATACTCTCTTTAACTTGATCACCACATGTTTCATCTTTCAATAAGAAAAAAATCAATAATAGAAAAAAGAGGACCGATCATTGTGCTTATGTGCATAATCAGCACCGTTCTAATCACCGCCTGCGCAGAACAGCAGCAAAAAACATCACCAACGCCAAAATTTTCTGTCACAAAAAGTCCACAAGCGCCTATGCCGCCCGAAGATATCGAGGAGAAACTCAACGAAGAGATCGACAAAGGCAAAATCCTTGCCATCTATGAAAACCCGCTTATAGCCACGTCCATTGCAGAAAAGAAAAACTACGTTATGATCAAAAACGCCTATGAGCAACCAAAAGGATTCGGTATCGGCCTTGACTGTACCGTCTGCACTATTGAAGAAAAAACCGTAAATATTTCTGCCAAAAGCACTGCAACAATACCCTTCATGGTGAAGAAAGGCGTAAAGGCTGGCAGATACAATGCAAAAATCGTCATCAAGGATGATCGCAATAATTTCTATGCAACTGAAGAGATCGACATCATCGTCGCTCCACGCTAAGTGAACACCATGGCAAAAACAACAACCCCAAAACCAACCGCAACCAGACAAGCGCCACCGCAGACAAAACCGGGAGACCGCGTTCGTGTGTCTACTACAGCCGAGAGTATCGAAGGAATTCTCATTCCGCGACCCGCATTGCTTGAGCAAGACATCACGATCTTAAAGCTCGACACCGGATACAATATCGGAATCGACAACAAGCACATCAAAAAGATTGAGAAAATTGGTGCGGGTGTCAGACTCGAAGTCTTTCCCTCGCTTAAGCTTCAGCAAAAAAAGGGCCTTCCTGCAGTCGCCTTGATCGCTACCGGAGGCACGATCAGCTCACGGCTCGACTACCAGACCGGTGGAGTCAAATGGCTCATGGAACCAGGGCAATTGTTCGCGCTAGTACCAGAAATCGCCGACTTTGTACGATTCAAAGAGATAAGAACCCCATTTCTCAAAAGCAGCGAGGACATGGTGCCGGAAAACTGGCAAGTCATTGCACAGCATTGCGCAGAATTGCTCAACGATGATGAGATATCGGGAGTCATCGTCACGCACGGCACCGATACGCTGCACTACACCGCAGCCGCGCTCTCATTCATGCTGAAGAATCTGTCGAAACCAGTTGTCTTGACGTACTCACAGCGATCGACTGACCGCGCAAGCACGGACACGGTCCTCAACCTGAAAAGCGCGTGCCACATGGCCGCGTCTGACATTGCAGAAGTCATGCTCGTGGGGCATGGCAGCAGCGACGACACGCATTGCCTTGCAATACGAGGAACAAAAGTACGCAAGATGCACACTAGCAGGCGCGATGCATTCAGGCCGATCAACGACGTGCCGCTTGCACGAGTCAGCAGCGATGGAAAGATCGAAGTACTGAACAAAACCGTAAAGAAGCGCGCAGCAACCCCAGCCAAAATGACGCTCGCGAATGGATTCGAAGGACGCGTCGCGATCATCAAGTACTATCCTGGATGCTGCCCAACGATTATTGACCATTACGTCAAGCAAGGATACAAGGGACTCGTGCTCGAAAGCGTCGGACTTGGACACGTTGCCGGGCCTGATTCACAAAACAGCTGGATGAAAGCACTTACAGATGCAATTGCGAAAGGAGTCATTGTGTGCGCCACCGCGCAGACCATTTACGGACGGCTCAATCCGCTGGTGTACTCCACAGGGCGAGAACTTCAGAAACTTGGCGTCATCTATTTGCAGGACATGCTGACAGAAACCGCGTATGTAAAACTTGGTTGGGTGCTTGCGCAAGCAAAAGATAGAAAGGATGCACAGAAGATGCTGCTTGAAAATGTTGCCGGGGAGATCAATGACAGAATCGCTCATCAAAGTTTTCTTGTGTAAATGCGTTATTGAAAACCTAACTGGCCGTGCCGGCATCGCCTCGCTACGCTCGGCTCAATCACTGCCACGCCAAGCTCGTGATAGCACAGTTATTTTTCATTGCCGACATCCCCCGATGGGGCGTCCCCCCTGTCGGCACTCTTGTAAAAGTTCCATCTCTCGCAGAAAGGCGGTGGCAGTGATTATACCGGCACTTCAGAGGTTTTCAATAACGCCCGTGCAAACGCTCTACCCGTGATGCGCATGCCAGCAAAACCCCCGTTCAAATTTGTTGATAGAATCACTTCAGACGTCATGTTTGAAGCGTATGGCCGCGACAAGAAAGAACTCTTCGTCAACGCGGCACTCGCGGTCTCTCACGTGCTATGTAAAGTTGATCAAGTTAAGCCAAAGATCGAAAAAGAAATCAAGGTAGAAGCAGATTCATCCGACGACCTTCTAGTTAACTGGCTCCACGCAATCATCTCACGCGTCGACATCGATGAAATGTTCTTCTCCAAATTCACCATTATTGAACTTACCGATACACGCCTGCGCGCATTTGCGTACGGCGAACCCAGCAGCCCTGCAAAGGGCCTAACTGTAGTCAAAGCCGTGACCTACTATGAATTCAAACTTGAGAAAACAAGCGACGGGTGGATGTGCCGAGTAAGTCTGGACATCTAAATTAAAAAAGTTCATTTTGCAGAACTCTAGCATCAAGTCCACTTTCTTCAAAGAATCTTTGAGCTTCTTTTTTAAATTGCTCATTAGAGATCCCCCTTTCAGCAGTATATCTTGTTACTAATCTACCTATCACAGCATATGCTGGAAATCCCTCGATTCTTAATGGTAATTCACGAGTTACAACTGTAAC
>JACRKM010000162.1 GCA_016219765.1 Candidatus Woesearchaeota archaeon | reverse complement strand
CCCTCTGCTCGCTACGCTCGCAACAGGTTTGGTAATTATTTATGATTATAAAGCTTTATAAATGGGTACATGATTTGGGAATATAATTAGAATTTAGGGGATGTTATCGATGAAATTTGAAGATTTACAGCTTAAGCCTGAGTTACTCAAAGCAGTACAGGAATTGGGATTTAGCGAACCCACAGATATTCAAAAAAAGTGCATTCCGCTTATCAAGCAAGGAAGCGATATCGTTGCGCAGTCAAAGACCGGTTCAGGAAAGACTGCGGCATTTGGGCTTCCTATCCTTGAGAATATCGGCGCCGGAAATGGTTTGCAGGTACTGGTTCTGACACCGACGCGCGAACTATGCGTGCAAGTAAGTGAAGCGCTGCATGATTTTGGAAGATTCTTACATATAAAAGTAGTTAGCGTGTATGGAGGCGTTGGCATAAATCCCCAGATCGATGCCATCAGGCGCGCTGATATCGTGGTGGGAACACCAGGCCGTATTCTTGATCACTTGCAGCGACGCACCATTCAGTTCCCTCTCGTGAGGTTTCTGGTTCTTGATGAAGCTGACAAGATGTTTGAGATGGGTTTCATCGATGATGTTGAGCAGATTATCAGGCATATTCCCACAAAGAGACAGACGTTGCTCTTCAGCGCCACGATTCCTGCAGCAGTGCATGCAATCGTAAGAAAACACCAGCACCAGCCGGTAAATGTGAAAAGCGAATTATATGTAGAGAAAAGCCTGCTCAAGCAAGTGTTCTATAATGTGGCTTCACACGACAAGTTCTCGTTATTTGTACACTTGTTGCGTAAAAATATCAAAGGTATCGCAATGGTTTTCGTCGCAACACGCAGAGAAGCAGATATCGTTGCGCGCAATCTGAAGATGCAGGACATAAGAGCAATGGCGATCCACGGAGGGCTGTCCCAAAATCAACGCCTGCACGCACTTGCTGCTCTGAAGACTGGCGATATCAACGTCCTCGTCGCTACGGACGTCGCTGCGCGCGGCCTTGACGTCAGGAATGTTTCACATGTATACAATTATGATGTGCCGAAGACCTCTGAAGAGTACGTGCACCGCATTGGAAGGACAGCGCGAGCCGGCGAGCAGGGTGATGCTGTCACGCTTCTTACCGAGCGCGATTACGATAATTTCAACAACGTTTTGCGCGACCACACGCTTGAGATACGGCAAGAACAGCTGCCGCAGTTTGAGCGTGTGAGGTTCAGTCGGCAAGAAGGTGCTCGACGCGGCATGCGGCCTCATGGCGAACGCCGGGAAGGCTTTGGCGGTCATCGTGGAGGAGGATTTGCGCCTCAGGGTCGAGGATTCCGGCGTGGTGAACGTACACATGAAAGAAATGACAATCGTCCACATCAACAAACGTCCGCGGGTTCAAAGAGACGGCCGAGATGGTGAGCAATCGCGAATGATCAAATTTATCAGATTTATATAAAACAAATATAAATCAAGAAAACTGTGTGCGGGGTGCGTTACAAAAATTTCTGTTGACTCTGCAAACGCACAGCATACTTCTCCTGAGCATTCATGAAGATCTTACTCATCTACCCGCCATTCTGCACCCCGACAGTCATGCCGTATTCCACATCCTATCTCAAGAGCTTTCTTTCCAACAATGTGAAAGCGGACGTGCAGTGTCTGGACCTGAATGCGAAATTTCACAAGATGAGATTTCCGTCGTTTTATGAGAAACTGCGCAAAACATCAGGGTTGGAAGCGTACGCAAAAATTCTTGCAGAATTTGGGTCTGCAGCCCGTCCTGTCTATGCGGATAACAATAAAAGGGTCGTGGCTAACGAAGCCCCTGACCTGCTTCACGAACTGCTGTCGTTGATTCTCCGAAAGAAACCGGACGTGGTTGCATTTAGTCTGGTGTACAGCAGCCAATGTTTTTACGCAAGAGCGCTGATTGATGAACTGAAGAAGAGGGGAATCGATTGTATGGCTGGCGGTCCTGCGGTGAACTCAAAGATCGAAGAGAGAGCACGTTGTCTGAAGAACGAAGTTGAACTCGTGCAGTATGTTATTAAAAAGTTTGGGAATGGCTGTAAAAAGTTTGAAGGCGAAGAATACAATATTAACACTGTGCCTGGATTTCAGGAATACAACAAAAACGATTATTTATCGAAAGAAACCATTATCCCTCTCAAGACCTGCAGCGCCTGCTTCTACAGGCGATGCGCATTCTGCACGCACTTTGCAGACGTAGCGTATCTTGAATACAATTTAGATGCGCTGAAACGAACTATTGTGGAGAGCGGCGCGCGGAATTTCTTTCTAATCGATGACATGATTTCAAAACCGCGGTTGATTGAGATCGCCGCTATGATGAAGCCCCTTGATGTGCGTTGGTGGTGTCAGCTGCGCCCTACGCGGGACCTTCTCGGATCATTTGAAAAATTGTACGAATCAGGATTGCGATCTGTCTGCTGGGGTGTTGAATCAGGAAATCAGAGAATGCTTGACGCGATGAAGAAGGGAACCAATGTAAAAGATATTCAAGAAGTGCTCAAAGAGAGCCATGACGCGGGCATCAAGAACACAGCGTATATAATGTTCGGTTTTCCGGGTGAGACGAAGGAAGAATTTCTTGACACGATCGATTTCCTCAAGAAGAACAGCGCGAACATTGATCTTGTGTCAACGAGCGTTTTTGGGCTGCAGAAACGCAGTGCTGTATACAGGAAACCACAGAAGTACGGCATCACAGAAATAGTCGAGACCAAACGCACGGTGCTTGATGAACGAATCTCCTACAAGGTAATGGCGGGGATGGATAACGAGGAAGCGAAAAGGCTGCGCGGAAAATATATCAAAACCATTCGTAAGATCAATAAGCTTCCATACTCGCTTACAGTATACAAGGAGCAGGTGCTGGTATTCAGTTGAAGAGAAAACCGAGCAAAAATGGTTATAAATCATAACCTTTTTATACCGCCGTCGTTTAAAACGTCTATTTATGATATATTTATGATATTCGAGGTGCATCGTCATGAATCCGTTGGTAATCGTAGGAATCGTAATTGGGGTATTGGCGCTATTTGTAATTTTTCTCTACAATAGCCTCATCCGTTTGCGTAACCAGGTCAGAAACGCGTGGGCGCAGATCGATGTGCAGCTCAAGCGCCGCGCAGACCTAATTCCGAACCTCGTAGAAAGCGTCAAGGGATACATGAAACATGAAAAGGGCGTGCTTGAGAATGTGACAAAAGCACGTACTGCATTCCTCAATGCTGATACGATGGGCAAGAAGGCAAAGGCGTCAAACATGCTTTCAGATACTCTTAAGTCATTGTTTGCGGTCTCCGAGAATTACCCGCAGCTCAAGGCAAACGAGAATTTCCTGCAGCTGCAAGAGGAGTTAACCGGGACTGAGAATAAGATAGCATATGCTCGCCAGAGCTATAATGATATGGTGATGGAGTTCAACACGAAAATCCAGAAGTTCCCGAATAACATGATAGCGCGGCAGCTCAACTTCACGCAGGAACAGATGTTTGAAGCGGCTGCTGAAGAAAAGAAGAATGTAAAAGTCAGTTTCTAATTTTTTATTGAATTTTTCTGGTGTTTTCTATGAGGATCATGTTTGACGAGGTTCGCGGCAACAAATTCAAGTCAGTTCTGTTGATGTCTTTCTTCATTATTATCATTGGTGTGCTGGGTGCAGTGTTAGGGATGTACTACGGCAATCTCTACTTTGGTGTTGTTGTTGCAGTATTGTTCCCAATCATGTATTCGCTTATCGGGATGTATTCCGGCGACAAGATGATCCTTTCAATGTCTGGAGCGCGGGAAGTCACAAAGAAAGAGTTTCCCTACCTGTTCCACACCGTCGAAGGCCTTGCGATCGCCGCGAGAATCCCTACGCCAAAGGCATACGTGATTGATGACACAGCACTCAATGCATTTGCTACGGGGCGCGATCCTAAGCACGCATCAATCACGGTCACGACCGGGCTTCTCAAGAAGCTGAATCGTCAGGAACTTGAAGGGGTTGTCGGGCATGAGATGTCTCATATCAAGAATTTTGACATCCGTTTCATGATG
>JACRKM010000159.1 GCA_016219765.1 Candidatus Woesearchaeota archaeon | reverse complement strand
GCGATTTTGCATTTTTTTCTTGTGCCGCCAATCGTTTGAGTTCGGCAACAGAAACATGCGGCAAAAATGTTTCTCCCGAACGAAGATTCCATGTCATGCGTATACTTGTGATGTTCCTATATTTATACATTTAGCTATAAAACTTATCGCGCATTCATCCTGTTTTCTTGTCGTGGCTGCATTGTGAACAAAAAGTACTTCTCATTGCCCTGCAGCTCGTCAAGCACGCGCTGCACAACGGATTTCACAATGTCTGGGAACATGCCGAGTCGCGTGCGCAGGTCTGCATAGCTTTCAAACGGCTTTTTTCTGCGCTCGTTCAGGATGTCCAGCAGGTGCTTTTTGCCAACGCCGGGCAACAACTGCAATGCATGCATGCGCGGGGTCAGCGGTCCTGCTCTGTTGAAAAAGTCGATGAACTTCTGCTCATTTGCCAGCACAATCTTTTCAATGACGTCAGGAAGCGTGCTTTTCGCGACACTGGTCAACTTGTCGTACTCCATCTGTCCGCGAATGAACCGGATATCGGGACGCTTGCCTTCGCCAATATACACGTCTTGTTCCTGCTTGAGAATAACCCCTTCACGAGGGACAAGTTCAAGCAGTGAGAAAAATTGCGTTCCGAGCGCCTGAGCTATAGGTTCAGGGTGCCGTCTGTCCGAATACCCTGTGTGCAGAAAGTCTAAAATGACACAATTCTCTTCTTTGTTCATGTTGATCAGCTCGTTTGCACATATGGTTCTGCTATCTTTTGGATATTATTCTTTAAATAGTATGGTTATGGCCGCTTAGATACGAAGACATCAAACCGTATCAAATACTCAAAGAAATACGAGAAAAAAATACAACCGTTTAAGCATACTTCTTAACAATCTCAACAATTTTTTGCATTTCTTCTTTTTTTAGCGTTGTTGTTTCCTTAGAAAAGAGCAAATCAACTTCTTCTTCAGTCTCAGGAAGAATATTCAAAATCATCTTGATGTGGCGCGTTTTGAGAATGGGAATCAATGCCAGTTCGTCACTGATCTGCTTGATCTGCGCCTCAGTCAAGTTTGCCGTTCGTTTCAGATAGTCCAGACAAATCTTCTGGTCGTAAATCAGTTCTCGTTCCTTTTCGCGCTGCAGCATGATTTTCTTTGCTTCATGCATGCTGACGTCGTCTTCTTCTAAAACATCCATTAGTTTCCACTCACGTGCTGCAATTTCAAATGTTCTGGCCTGATAAAAATGAGTTTTTTTGCGTTCATGTCATTGACTTTGACTTCGTAGCTTTTTCCGCGTTTGCTGACAACAATACCGGTTTTCCCCTGAAATCGCGGATGCGGAAATGTTGAACTTGGGTCATATGCCAAGTGGACATGATCACCGACTTTGAATTCCTGCAAAAATCGCGTAATGCCATAGAATGTTCGTCCAGTCAGCTTCTTGCGCGTTCCGTGCATTTTTCCATATGATTTTATGACCATAGTGATTCCTCTGTAGTTATGAGGCAGAAAGTTTAAAAGTGTATGGCTAACACATCCAAGTCCCGAAATGTGCATGATTTTCCGAGAATGTCTGAAACACAAGGAACGGTTCGACCATTGTCACCGGTAATAAGCTCTTTAATATAGAGCCCTGCTTCTGCCCTGACGATCAGTTCCAAGGTTTTTTTGTTGACTACTCGGGCTTTGATCTGACGCACATGGCGAATGCGGCGTTTGTCTGCTCTACGATGCTGGACACGAGTGGGTGTTTGCTGGCGAATTTCTTTGAGTGTCGCAAGCTTTTTGATGTCTTTTTTATCAAACGATTCTTTTGTCATGACAAAAATGCGATACGTTTTGTCGGGATGTGCTTCTTTGAGCGTTCTGACATCGTTGATTGTCGCGTATCGCAGATGCTGGACGCGAACCTCTTTTCCGATTTTTTTTGCCAGTTTTTTCAGATCGATTGTTCGCGTGACGGGTTCGAGAATTTCAAGAATGAATGGTCTCCAGCCCAGACAGCGTGCATCAATGTCTTCGCGTCCCATTGCGTGGAGCTTGTGCCCTGTTCCTTTGGTCGTCTTCATGTATGGTTTTGCAATGATTTGTTCGACTGATGTTCTGTATTTTCCTGATGGCCATCGGGTCTGTGGAATGCCGCGTTTCAGTTTCTGGTATTCTCCTGCAATGAACAAGGGATTGACGTGAATGTCAACCGTGTTGCTGTCCATGTTCAGCAGAAATGCAACATCAGGTCGCTTGGGATCAAATTTTGCATGAAACTGCTTTTCTAATTGTTTGCCGACTTCGCGATTGATCTGTGCGTTGAGTGGTTCGCAATAATCAATACCAACGCGTTCCCATAATTGTTCTTCTGTAGCAACGAGCGCGAATGGCGGTTTTGTTCCGATCAAAAATGTTTTGAATTCCAGCTTCCCTGCTTTTTTGTAGGCTTTTGCGATCCATGTTTCAAGTTTTTCAAACAGGCCATTGCATGCAGAGCATGGTTTTTTCTGCGCTTTTTTTTCGTCGCGATTGTGAAATGTGAATTCAGTAAAGTTTGCATAGTCAACTGTTGGGTTTGCTTTTTCCTGGTCAATGGCCATTGCAGCGATGGTTCGGATCAAGTGGCCACGCTGCTCGTTTGTGTAGCCGTGTAAGAGCTGACCAAATTGTCGTCCGAGACATTGATCGCACATTGGTTGTTCGAGAATTTTGAGCGCTTTTTCAAGGATCATAGAAAAATCTATCTTGCGAGGTTTAAAAAGACGGAAAAATCAAAAAAGATACTGCAGGACAATCGTTTTGCGATTACGAAAACTTCAGATATCTCAAAAGATCTGTTGGATCTTTTGGAACAAACGCTTGAAACTCATTCGTAAGTTCTTGTTTTTTTGCATCAGGTGCAAACCAGGGAACAATAAAGTTCGTTTGAGGAAGCAATTCTGCAATAGAACGATCTTCTCCATCGTAATCATCACCGATATAGAATGTTTTTCTTCGATTTGATCCCTCTCTCATAAATCTTTTTTTGAATTCAGTGCCTTTTCTTCCAGTTAAAGATGTTGTGATTTCTTGAATTTTTCCATCTCCCACCACAAG
>JACRKM010000158.1 GCA_016219765.1 Candidatus Woesearchaeota archaeon | reverse complement strand
CGTTATTCAGTTAGTGTTAGTCAGTTAGTTAGTGTAGTTGCAGTTGTAGTTGGCCGTATTTCTTATTCTTGGTCATACCTTGATTTATTTCCTTAATTAGGCTTTAGGTTGTGGCCATTTAGGTTGTTTGTGTGTTTTGAATTTCAACCATTCTGCTAATGGAATTCTTGTAACCGTAGTCGAGTTTAATCGTGAGTGGAGTTTGGTACGCGGCACCCGAGAGACCGTCAAACTTGCAGAAGATTGTTGCTAGATTGTTTGCAAGCCTGATGGGAGAAGGTGGTTGGCATGAGGCAACTTTTCCACCGGCCAGTGTAACTTGATAATTGATTTTGTTGAGTGCAGTGTAATCGAGTTGATTTGGGCATTGGCTGAGTGCTCCGATGTCGTACACGACTCCCTGCGGTTGAAGATTTTGGAGGTGTATTCTAAAGAACATCGATGTTGGTGTAGCTTCGGATTCTACGTTTGTCACCGCGACGGGCGCCCCCTGTCCGCCGCCGGTCGGGTATGCTTTTAGTACAGTACATGCTTTATCAGAGAGTTTGTCCTGCGGCCGTGGATCGATGCACACCAGTGGGTTCGAATTGGTTTGGTACGGGTAACATGCAGTGACCAAGAAATTTGGTTTATATGTTATCATCGATTGCGGTAATTGAACCGGGCTTGAAACGAATGATGCTGTCTGATATCCTCCTTCGGGGTTGAATTGTGATTTTGCATCGATCTGCTGTGGAAAGAGATATGTGTTGGTTAATCCTTGAATGATTGCCGGGTCAAAACCGCTCAAGTAGAGTGCGACCGCAGGAACCGCGAATGTTCCTTTATTACGTACCTCGACAAGCACGCTGATGGGAGCGCCAGTGAATACAATATTCGGCGGTTGGTCAATAGCAAAATTCATAATGACTCCTTCTGTGCCTGTTGCCGTGAATGCTGCAGTAAGTGGTGGTTGGTTCTTTCCCCGTTGTTCAAATGCACCACACCCCGCAAGAAGGAAGAGTGCAACAAGTGTAAACGAGAAAAAAGTGGTTCGGTTCAATAATGGATTCAATAATGTCATGCTTAATCCTCTTTTCGCCCTCTCCTCGACGGTTTTACAGCTTCCACCTTTTAAATACTTTTCGGTGAGTTTTATCATGTTTCATCATATTTGGCGATTTGATTACAGCAGAGTGTGACGGCTTACGGACAGCATACAATGGTTGCTGGCCCGGGGCAAATTCCTTTGACACACCCGAGATTCTGCAAGCACTCAACACTCGCGTCGGGGCATGAGGCGCTGATGTCCTTGCAAGAGTAGCCAGCATACGATTTAGAACACTTGTCAGCAGATGCAGCTTTGGTACCGTCAGTGCCTGCGGAAGTCGGCTTTCCGCAATCCACATCTTGTCCGGGTGGAGGTGACACGAGTATCGACCTGAGGGCGCTTTGTGACACCAAGTATGATAAGCGTACAGTGACTGGCGCGACAAATGCTCCCTTTACTTGCTCTGGCGGGAGTGTTCTACTGCATTTTACCACGCTATCGCCACTCGCGTGTAATTCAAGTTGTTTGGCGTTACACTGCATCGCCTGTCCCGAAAGAAATACTTCAACCTCAACGTCATTGAGGCTGTCCGCGCTAAAACAGCGGTTGGGTGATTGAGAACCGTAGATAGAGACTTTGGCGTTGGGTTTTGCAATGCCGACAGTCACGTCAACATTGATATCTTTTCCATACGGGACAACGCCGGCATTGATTGTACTTACTCCAACAGGTCCGCCTTGTCCTCCGGAGAACTTGATGAGTTTTGATGTGCATTCCGGTTTTTCTCCTGTTGTCCTGCTGCGCACAGGATCGATGCAGACGCTTGCATCTGCTTGTGTTTTGTACGTGAAGCACGCGATAGCTTTAAAGTTGCTCGTGTAGTTGATCTTTGCTGAGGCGATACTTCCGGAATAGCCGGGAAAGCATTGGCTCTCGACGGGGAACGTGATGATGTCCTCGCCGCCTTGGCTGAGGAATTGCGATCGTCCGGGAATTGTGAACGTTTGTGTTGGCGGGCTTGTCTGGAATTTCCATGCACTCTGCTCAAAGCCTGCGAGCGTAACTGTCCCATCACTGATGTCATACGCTCCTACATTCTTGACGAGAAATGCGATGTTGAATTTGTCCTTGACGAAAACTGCGGGCGGCGGGCTGTTCTCCAAAAACTCGATCGATATAGCATCGGTTCCAGTGCGGAAGTTTTCAAGCGTGAGTGCTCCAGTGTCTTGTTTTTTGAAGGAGCTTTGGATGTATGCGCATCCGGCAATGCCAATAAGTAGAACTATTACGAAAATAAAATACAATTTGTTTCTTATATGCCTGTTTCTTGTACGCCTGCTTTTTGTGCGCAGAGGATACATTTGGTGTGTCGGGTTTATTTGATTCATGACAGATTACATCGAATAGTTTTATCTCTTGTTCTAATTATTCTAAGCTATAGATGGTGCTGGAGTCGTAGTTGAAGAAGCATTGCTTGCATTGTTTGGTGTAACAGCAGTAGCTTTCACAGGCGCCTTCTTCTTTTCGCATCGCGTTCCATTCTGATACAGTACTTCCAAATCATTCCGTTCCTGGATGACGTAGGAGTAGATGATGCTTGCGGTGAATGTTGCGGGTGTTGGTTCGTTTTCCACAACGAATGCCATTGACGAGGTATCAAGCGTGATGTGGCAGGATGGAAAGACTTTCTGCAGGGTCTTGTCGATTCCGGTGAGTGATTCTTGGATTGTTTGTAAGTACTGCTGGCTTAATGAAACTGTCCGTCCGCTTTGGACCCACCCGGGGCATAACGATTGCCCGCTTGCGGATTCTCCTGAACTGATACGGAAGCCTTCGGGAATCGTTATGCTGACAGTATCAATTTTTTTGATCCATCCGTCGATCGTGTTCTCAACGCCTACTTTGAGTTTGATGTTCGTGTTTTCATCGATGCCAATGAGCGGAAGCTTTTCAGTCAGCAAGAGAAGTTTGACCGGCCCTTTGTCTGAAAGAGAGATGCTGTTGCCAAGTTCTGGCCAGATGCTGCGAATCGCTGAACTGACCTCGCCTTCGTCATCGAGGCTTAGTTGTTTTTCGCGAGCGTATGCCTCGAGCCTATCGCGCAGGACTTTCTTCTGGATGAAGTTATTTTGCAAGAACGCATCAGTGCGCATTGAATCAACTTGAGTCGAGTATGTGATGCGATAGTTTCCGCATGAAGTGATTTTGGGATAGCATGTGATGTCTTCTGTGAAGCTAAGTTGGTCCTTGACTTGTTCGGGCGTAACTGTCTGCGGCTCCCCGGGGTCACGGTCAATCTTGGTTTGTCCTGCTGTTGTGGTTGTGGAAAAAAGTTCGCGGTCCTTGAGCGAACAGGTGGTAGACGCAGTCATTGGATGTTTGTTGCCAAACCCGTGGAGTCGCGTTGAGAACTCCGCTGGTTCTCCTTGGAGTATTTTTTTGGGGTTGGGAAGAAGAGGCGGTTTGTACTGGATGCCAACAAACTCCTTTACTGTTTTGTCAACATCGCCTTGGATGTATTCTCCTGTAGCGATCTGCGTATTGCGCTGCCAGCTGCGTTTGAATTCCTGTGCAATTCCTGCAAATCCTTCCTTGCCTTTTTCAGCCGAAACAATGGCGCTTTGTTTTGCTTCTCCTGATTGGTATGCGGCAAGGGCCTTGGGCACCGCATACGTCATGCCATACCCAAACGCAGCGATGAAAAGTATGATGGTTATGATATTAACGCCGCCCGTCATTATTTTTCCAAAAGTCGAACCCCCACGGCTCATCGCGCGTGATGCAATCAATCCTTTGCCGGCACCCGCTCTTATTGTCATCCTTCTGCCGGCAGCTTGTGCGGGTTGCGCCTCTGCGATTCCCTGAAGTTTGCTTTCGCGCTCTTTGACTTTGGCAAGTTCTTTTTCTGTGTTGTCCAATTCTTCCTTGAACGAGTCGAATTGTTCGGTAAGAGGCTTGAGCTGTGCATCCTCTACCTCCCTAACTTCCTGCTTCTGGATTTTACGTGTTTTGTAGATCGCAAATGTGTACCAGGGAAGAATATCGAGCCCTGGGACCATATCGAGGAACGCGAGCCCCTTCTGGTATTTTGGTCCCATAATAAGGGGAAAGATGAACAGGTTGATGATCAGGTCAATCGCCGCTTCTATGGCCGCGCCTACAACACTTGCTGTAATAGCTTCTTCGATGCCGGTAGCCCAGCCGATGACGCCCCATGCATCGATGCCTAACGCGAACAAGTAGCCGATGATGACGCGTATGAATGAAATTTTTCTTTGGTTGATTTCGTCTTGTTTCTTGCTGATTTCATCCTTCTTCGCATCGAGGTGTTTTTCGAGTTGTTCTTTTCTTCCTGTTTCTCCTGTTTGTTCATCGCCTTCGAAGCTTCGCCGTTTGTCTTCGAGTGTTTGCAGTTCCCACTCTATTTGTTCTGGGCTCATCTCTTCTGGTTCAGGCTGCCTTTCTTTTTCACCGGGAACGGTTTGCGATTTTGGTGCGGGTTGCTGTTGAGAAAATCTTTGTGGGGTTTGCTGTGCTGCTTGGGATGTAAACGTTTGGGCCCCTCCAGTCATTTGACTGGCAATGAGTTGGTCTACGTACTCCGCGCTTGGTTGCTGGCCTGGCTGCTGAGTAGGTTTGCGTGCTTGTGCTGCCTGTGCTTTTGCTGGCGTACTAACCGACGCTAGCGCTTTCTTATTGTGCGCCAGGTTTTTCAGAGAATCGCGCAGGTGAGAAAGAAGTTGTTGTGGTGTTTGTTGAGAAATCTCCCTGCACCTCTTTTGCTACAAACAAGAGTCTGGCACTCGACCGCCATCTCGCTGCCCTCACGCTGCTCTCGCACAGCTCTCACACCGCCCGCTCAATTCCATAAACATGAAATAAACAGCCACAGATGGTGAACAACAAAACGTATTTGTTTAGCTTATCACCTTCACAGCGCCGCCACCGACCTGCGAGCTTGCGAGGAACGGATACGTCTCCACGGCTCTTGAAATACTCATTCCGATTTCACATACATACGAATCGTGAACGATTGCGTATCGTTATTCGGCAGGCTTCATGCCTGCCTTAATGTGGGTTGATAAGGGAAGTATTCCCTTATGCGTCGTGAGCGGCGCTGTGAGCATAAGAGCTAAACCAATACAACAAAACTAATTATCGCTTCTTGATAACTTCTAACTTAAGGACTTCCATCTGTTCGTCTGGAGTGACTTTGACTGCGTTGCTGCCAAGGACGAGCCAGTCGGTTATGTCTCTTTTGTAGTCTGCTTCTTTTTGGTAGATATTTGTCTCGTGTCCGTTGACGTTTATCTTGCCTGTTTTGAGTTCTTTGCTGTCGAGGAACTTGAGCCGCAGTTCTACGCGGTAGCGTCCTGCCTTGAGGTCATCGAGGATGTTTTGGGCGATGTCAAAGTAGAACACTGGCTGCGTTATCTGTTTCATTTCGGACGTGATCTTGATGAGATCGACAAGGTAGTTTCCTTTTTCGGTGCGGAAGATGATGAGGTTTTCTCCTTCACGTAGGATGTCTGGCGTGAATTCGATCGTTACCTTACCGCCGCAATCGGGCAATGTTGAGTAGACAGAGTGCCCGTTGATTGTAATGTCGAGTTTTCCGACTTTTGCAACGTCGCAGTCTGGCGCGAAGCGTAGAACGCTGCGTTGTACGTTATTCTTCTCAGTCGCACTCACGATGAAGCTGTTCTGGCTTCGTTGCTGAGTAACATCAGTAACGTCTGCGGTTATTTGGGCTGTTTGCAAGCCGAATTCATGCACGCGCCAGAAGAGCCATCCGACTCTGCTTGCTTCAAATTCGAGCATATTCGCGCCCTGTAGCAGGCTTGATTTAGCAAGACGGAGTGGCTCAACGTTTTCCTGCGTGACAGGTCCGTTGAATATCTCATTTCCATTAAGCCGGATTACCAAACGTCCGCTGCTTCGTGTCGTTGCGCGGAATGTAAGAAGGACATTATCCGTATTTTCAAGGTCGCTGGCAACAAACGTCATATTTGCGCGCTCTTGACGCATGAATGTCGTTCGGACATAGAGGCTGGTTCGTGTCTCAAGGATTTTGGCATTTTCCTTTGCAAAGAGGTAGACTGCTCCAATGTTGTGCTCTATGTCTTTGGTGTCAAGGGGGGTAAGGGTTCCGGGTGTTGCTAAAAGGAGTGTGTCATTTGCACCGCTCGTTCCAACAGCGGTCGTAGTGGTTTGATTTCCTTCCAGTATTTGATCACGAAATTCTGGTGGAATGAAAAGGAGATAGAAGATAATAAGCAGTGCAAGCAATGCTACAAGTGTTGCTGCAGCGTTTGCATCAGCTTGGGCCTTATTACACCGCCACCTTGTAGAAAAAAACGTTGAATAGGAGGTACTGTGCGAACGCTTTGGAAACTGAACCATGGTGTTTTTCACCTTTTAGAGTAGTGTCATTGAAGAAGGTTTAAATATATATGTTTTTTGCTTTTGAGGGTCATCAGGAAACCCTTGTTTTCTTGTCGGGGATGGCTAAGATTGGTGTTTTTAGTTTGATTGTGTCGTCGATGTAGGTTGGTGTGTTTTTTCATATTATTTTCACCTTCTAAAACCCCAGAATTACGAGTCTATCGAGG
>JACRKM010000154.1 GCA_016219765.1 Candidatus Woesearchaeota archaeon | reverse complement strand
CGGTGAGTGAGCGATGAGTCGAGCATCGAGGTGCTGGCATGTCAAGACTTTCTACAGAGCCACGTAAGTTATAATTCTCTGTTGTCATAAAACCTGACTGCCGACGGTTTCAAAACGGCACGCGTATCATCCACAATCCCTTCGTTGATGATGCGAAAGAACACTTCAGCTCCGTCCGGCATGCTGCGGTGTTTGCGTAAAACTGCCGACCGCCTGTCATCATTTCTGCACAATTCGACGAGACATTTGCTTGAGTACTTGAGGATGTCCCCTCCGACCATGTTGAGGCGGTTCTTATCGTCAAAATTTGCATACACTTGGTTAGTGATGAGGACAGGGATGTTCTTTTTGCGAGCGATTTCTGTGAGCGCTGAAAGTTGTCCTCCAAGTTCCCTGTTCACGCTCTGGATGTCGTCACTTTTCCCAAGTTCAAGACGATACAGCATGGAGATAGTATCTACGATTATTAGGCCGATGTCGTCGTTGATCGAGTAGTGAAGTTTTTCAAACACCTCTTTTTGTTCTGCAAAGGTAGTGGGCGAAAAGAAGATGCACGATGCAAGGACGGTATTGTAGTCAGGAGTGATTTGCTGCATGCGGTCTATGCAAAATCCCCCTTCTGTATCGATGTAAATGACTTTTTTTCCCCTAAGAATGGTGGTCGCTGCTGCAAGAACGCAGATGTTGGTTTTTCCTGATCCCGATGGTCCATATATTGTAGTGAGGGTGTCTTTTTCGAACCCCCCTCCAAGAAGTGAATCGATGACCGCGCTTCCGCAAGAAAGTCGTGATTTTTCCATGAGATGCTGGTTCGCGCTTTTTTTATAAAGTTTCTGTTCCAATGCACAAGGTGCGTGAGTTCCCTTGCTAAAAGCTTTTAAAGCCTTGGATACTATCGTCCGGTGTTAAGTTGGGGTGAGTGAATGTGGGGCGAGTAAGTGTGGGGCGATGTAATCGAGTTAAGGCAATGCAGACTGTAACCGGACAGCAGCGCACACGCAATTGAGGCGTGGCTGAGCATCGTGCATGACAATGGCTTGGTACAAGAAGAGGCATCTGTGGTATGTGCTGGGAATCATGGTTCTTGCTCTCAGCCTTCGTCTAATGTTTGCATTTTCAGTGCCTGAGTTGACTGGTTCTGATGCGTATTTCCGCCTTCGCCAGGTCGAATCTATTCTTCAGTCAGGTTTGCCGCTCTTTATTGATCCATTTAGTTTTTCTGGCCGAATGCACGTGTTCACACCTGCGTATGAGTACGTATTGTCGTTGTTTGCATTCGTGCTTGGGCCTGCGCTCGCACTTAAACTCATTCCGAATGTTCTGATTGTACTTGTGATACCGCTCGTCTACTTGATTTCAAAAGAGATGACTCGGGATGATACCGTTGCTGTGGTAACCGCGTTTGCAGCCGCATTCATTCCGGTTGTTTTTTCGCAGACTGTGAACTCAGTTGTAATGGAGACTCTGATGATTCCGCTCGTGTTTTATTTGTTGTATTGTTTTATGCGCAGCAGCGAAAAGGTGTTTTTATATCAGTTCATCGTGCTCGCGTTCGTGGCCCCTTTGGTGAGCGCGCTTTCTTTTTTTATAGTACTTGGTTTTTTGCTTTACTTGTTGCTCATCAAGCTGGAATACCGTCACCAGAATCGTGTTGAGCTTGAGTTGATCCTGTTTTTCACAGCACTTGCCATCTGGATAGAATTCCTTGTGTATAAGAGCGCTTTTTTGTTTCACGGCTATCGGGTTATTTGGCAGAACATTCCAGGCCAGATCCTTCAAAACTATTTTGCACAGACGTCGATTATTGGTGCGGTAAAAGGCATAGGAATCGTGCCGTTGATTCTTGGGACGGTGGCGGTGTATCAATACGTGTTTAAGCAAAGGAGCCGTGAGTTATATTTGATTGTGGCGTTCACGATGGCGGCAACGATTCTCTTATGGCTGCGTTTGATTAATCTTTCTACTGGTCTGATGCTCTTGGGGTCGCTAATCGCGGTATTGATGGGTTTGTCTTTTCGTGATTTCTTTGCATATGCAGACAAAACGAAAGTGGCGCATTTCAAGAAGCTCTTCTTTGCTAGTTTTGTGCTGGTGATTGTTGCGACGTCTGTAATTCCTTCCCTCATTCTAGCAAATCAGCAGATCCAACGATCACTTCTGCCTAAGGATGTGGCCGCATTGCGTTGGCTAGAAAAGAACACACCTGCTGATTCCGTCGTGGTTGGTATGGTGTCCGAAGGCGAATTCATCAGCGCGATTGCAAGACGAAAGAATATTGCGGACACGCGTTTTTTCTTGATCAAGAATCCCGACACTGTTCTCGACGATATTAAAACGATTTATACGAGCATTTTTCAGACGCCGGCGCTTGAACGCCTCGACAAGTACCGGGCGAGTTATGTGTATCTTTCGCGAGCAGAGCCGGAACTGGGTGCCGATCGTCTTAAGTACGCTGACACGAATTGTTTCCCGCTTGTCTATGATAACGGAGTGAAGATTTATGAGGTGCGCTGTCACCTGTTCGCTGCAGAGGTTAGTCCATGAGGGTGTCCGTGAGGAAAACGGATGCTGTTGGCAGAAGAATCAAAGACTCATCAATCGTAGATTCGTCAAGTGCTTCAGTGGATCTTCGAAGTTTTGACCTGCGCTGGATGCTGGTGTTTGCTCTAGTGACCGTTCTTGTGCTTCCAGGCATTGTGAGGTCATATCAGAATAACCCGTCTATGACCGGTTCAGAAAGCTATTATCACGTTCTCCTTGCTCAAAAGCTCATCGACGCAAAGGCGCTCAATCCATTCACGCCGCCGTCGGTTTCTTCGGATTCGGTTTTTGCAGAGCGTGACAGATATTTTTCGCCATTTCATTACATTCTTGCATGGCTGATGGTGCTGCTCCCTTTCACAAGCGCGAAAGTGCTGCCCGCAGTGTTTGGAACGCTTACCGTTATTCTCTTCCTGGCAATCTTGTCACATTTCCGTTTTCAGAATCACGAGAGGTACGTTATCTTGCTTGTGTTCGTCCTTAATCCTGCATTTATGTATGTGTTCTCTGTCCTCAACACACACGCAGCGGTGATTGTCTTCATGCTTGCAGGCTTTTTCTTTTTCCTCAAGAAACATAGGATTTTTCTGGCTCTCTCTGCTGTCTGTTTTTCCATCGTTGCCTTATTCAGCATCTTCAATGTGGTGCTCACCTTTATTCTGTTGCTCGTGTATGTGCTGTCAAGCAAAGAGAAACAGGACTGGTTCATACTTATTTTACTCGTCGTTTCATTGATTTCATTCTCGAACAGGACAGGGCTTT
>JACRKM010000157.1 GCA_016219765.1 Candidatus Woesearchaeota archaeon | reverse complement strand
GGACCGACGTTCCCCGATGGGGCATCCCCCCCTTGTCGGTATGAATGAGTAATTGTCCATCTCTCGCGAAAAGGCGGTGGTGGTGAGCGTGCCGGTGATATTTTCTACAGAGCCGAAAGAATCACATGATTTATATAACTGCTCGTTTATTAACGATCCATGAAACTCTTGAAAAAAGGCAAAAAACAAAAGCCAAGCGGTAAGATAGACACTATTAAGAAATGGTCTCTTTCGATCGCCATCATAATTGTTCTTGTAAGTTTTGTCATGATCGGCATCCAGACATTCTATCCTGATCCATTTCAAGGAAAACATTGCTGGGACCGCGAAGAATTTCAAGGGCCCCGCTTTGCAAAAGACTGTTACCTTCTCTCTAACACAACAACTCGTGATCACTGCATAAGTGAACAGAGTGCAGAGAATGAAAAGTGGCAAAAAATGCAGAACGAATGCCAAAAACAGCAAGATGCTGTGCTGCGAATCTACAACAGGAATGTGTCAATCATCCTGCTAATAACTGGAATGTTGTCGCTCATCACGTCTCTATTCATCGTTAGCGTATCTTCTGTAGCGTACGGATTCAGCTTTGGAGGGATTGTACTCATCTTTATAGCTATCGTCAAGTACTGGACAGAACTGCAGGACTTCATGCGTTTCATAATCCTCGGCCTCATCCTGGCTGTTCTCGTATGGCTTGGGTACAAGAAGCTCGATTCAAGAAAAGAAGAGCAAAATAGCAAGAAGCATAAATAAATCAATTATTCTTTTCTGTAAACACCATGTTAAGCGTGCTGCAGTAAAACGCAGATATAAAACGTATTCTTAGGCGCTGTAGAAAATCTTAATTGGCCGGCATCGCGATGCTCGACGCATCGCTCGCTCACCACCACGCCAAGCTCGTGATACTGCAGTCATTGTTCATTGCCGACATCCCCCGATGGGGCGTCCCCCCTGGTCGGCGCTATTGTAAAAGTTCCATCTCTCGCAGAAAGGCGGTGGTGGTGAGCGTGCCGGCACTATTTTCTACAGAGCCGTATTCTTAGAAACGTTTATAAATGCACCTTCTTCATAAAACTGTATGGGTCACACTCCTCCATGGACACAGGTGCCTGTATCGAATATCAGATTCAAGGGTGTTTTTGACTATGACGGCCTGATGCAGCTCGTCTATGACTGGATGGATAAGCGCAGATTCAAGATCGTTGAAAAGGTCTACAAACACAAGGGAAGCGCCACGGGTTGGGAGTTTGAGCGGGAACTTGAAGGTTCGCGCAAAGTCACCGACTACATCAGGTACGTTATCACAGTTGCCATCCATACATGGGACACCAAAGAGGTTGAAGTCGTCAAAGATGGCAAAAAGATGAAGCTGAACAAAGGACGCCTTGAGATCAAGATGAACATTGGAATCGAACTTGATTACGCTGGAAGATGGGAGTCAAGTGAAGCGATGGAGAAGGTACGAAACTTCTTTCACAATTACATCCTCAAAAAAGAAATCGCATTCAAACACGCCGATCCCCTCTATTACGGCATGCTGGCGCTGCACACCAGCATCAAGAAGTTTTTAGGAATGGAAGGAGCAACAAGTGCGTATCCAGCGCCATGAGTGAACGCAAAATCATCGTTGACGAGAGCGAAATTGCCTACGACGGGCTGTTTGACATCAAAGAAGTCTATGCTTTGATTGACGATTTCCTCAAGCAGAAGAACTATGACAAATTCGAGAAAGCTAATCGCGAGTATGTTGGCAGTACTGGTAAAGAAATCTATTACGTCATCACGCCCATCTTTGCCATCAGCGACTTTGCACGCAAGTTTCTCAAGATCGACCTGTCAGCAAAGGAAGTCAAAGAAGTAGAGGTCGAGATCGACGGTGTAAAGCGGCGTATGCAGCAAGGAAAGCTCAGGATCCTCTTGAGTGGAATCCTCGAGACGGACTATGAAGGGCGCTGGGAACAGACAGCATTCTACTACTTTATCAGAACAGTGTTTAACAAGTACGTATATCGCAAGCACACGGAAGACTTTGAAGGACAGATCAAGAATGACGTAATGATGCTGCGCGAACAGTTGGGGGCACTTTTAAACTTGTACAGGTACAAGAAGTCATCGTAAGTATCTTGAGCGACTCGAGAGGGGTTGGTGCGAAATTCCCTTGCTTCGCCGCCGTCACGCTCACCGCCACCGCCTTTTCGCGAGAGATGGACAATTACGCGTTCATACCGACAAGGGGTTGCCCCAGTGAAGGCTGTCGCCCTCACTCACCTCCTTCGGACGAGACTCACTCGCTTCGCTCGGAGTCTCATGCTCACACGTGTAGTCGTTAGACTTCCGCAGGAAGTCTATCTTAGTGTGGGTTGATAAGGGAGGCACTCCATTATGTTGATAAGGCTTATGCTCTTATAGAGGGACGCGGCGAGCGTCGCGGTGGCGGCGGCAAGATAATTAATAGCAACCATTTTCGCACCAACCCCGACTCGACAGAATGCTTTATTAATCACCTTTTTTCTCTCCACAGCATACAGCCCCGTAGTGTAGCGGCCAATCATCTCGGACTCTGGCAGCGGGTTGCGCTTCACTGGCTTGCAATTGTGAGTTAAGCCTTGGCTTAACGCGCTCTGCGCGTGTACGCCAAAAGTGCGAAACCTTGTTGGAGAAATCCGAGGACCTCGGTTCGAATCCGAGCGGGGCTATGATTTATGTTGTCATTATTTATGTTTATAGCGTGAATAATTCCTGCTCTGTTTCTCCTACACACAATTATTGCGTAGTCGCCGTAAATCTTTCAATCTTGTACAGGTCGCCATCCTCGCCTGGCTCTGAAACAAATGGCTGAACCTTTTTCTTAACATAAATCTTCGCGGAATTGATAGCCACTCGCCTTGGAAAATCGGGCGCATTCTCATAATCTATGAAGCATCCGTGAATGCAGAAACATTTCGGGATGAATTTCTGATACTTTTGTGAAATATCATTATTCTTGATTTTTTCAAAGTCAAAATTACTGTCTCGTAAATTTCCGGAAGGCTTGAGAAACTCACAAAGTGCCACTTTACCGTCGGGGTAAATGACGTGATTTTTCTTTCCTGCAATGCATGGCGCCACCCATTTATTGAGCTCGAGTGTTTCTAATTTCATGTCAAGAATGGTGTACGACGCGGCGAGCGAGAGCAGTTGTGCAGAATTCTTTGCAGCGCGCATACGATATATTTTAAGCAATTGTTCACGAATAACTGGAAACAGTTCCTTAGGCAACAGTTCGTCTTTCTCCTTTGGCGCAAATCCCCCATTCATCCATGCTGCCGGCAAGGCTGATTGAGCAACAGAGCGAATTATTTCAAAATTGTGGTTGATCCCGAGATCCTCGCTAATGCGCGCCATATTATAGAGTTTTTTATAGTTCTCTTTCATGATTGTTGTATTGAAATATACAGGAACGTCTCCTCGCGCCTTGATCTTCTTCGCCGTATCAATAGCGCGCGAGTAGGCGCGTGGAATCTTGCGGATCGTGTCATGGACTTTCCCAAACCCGTCGATGCTTATCATGACGCTGATCTGAGATTTGAGGTCTTCTTTCACAAATGCGATCAGATCGAGAAGGCGCTCTTGGAATGCACCGTTTGAATTGATTTCGAACTCCTCCACACCATGCTCGTGCAATATTTTAATAATTTCTTTGAGTTCCTGGCGCATCGTTGGCTCGCCACCGGTGAGCGCCACTGCCGTGCATCTGCCTTTGAAGCTTTGAGCGAGCAATCTTACTTCGTCTAAACTGATCTCATTGGTTGGCTGGTTGAGTTCTGCAGAATAGAAGCAGTGACTGCATTTCATATTACACCGGTTCGTAACGTAGAGAATAATTCCGTACGTGTCACCAGACTGGTTGCGCTTTCTGCGCTTAAAATAAGACCGTATTTTGCCCAGGCTCATTTTATTTTCTCGTAGATCACGTGAAGATTAGGGACGTACCAAAGCAGCCGATACTTCTTATTCTTTAGCACGTGTTTTACTTTTCCGAGGATGCCCGCAAAAATGAACGTGGCATAGATCGGAATAAGCGGCAGAGTCCTCAGTGGCCTATTTAATCCTTTTGCCCGTCTCCATGCCTGCCGTGCAGCTATCAAAGGAAACAGCACATAGTACCAGGGAAAAAAACGCTTCGTTTCCGGATATTTCTCCATAAAAGCACATAAACCCGGTTCGTACACATATGATTTTTTCAACCACCCTAAAAAATTTCCCGGATGGCGATGATCGATTGCCATTTCTGTATTCGGCACAAGCTTGTAGCCTTGCTTCTGCACTCTAAAACAAAAATCTACATCTTCGCACGCGAACCGAAAGTATGGGTCAAAACCACCGACCGATAAGAATGCCTTTTTTTTAACCGCCATATTGTTGGTGGAACAATACGGTTCTTCCAGCGCTTCTACATCTCCTTGTGGATTATGAACAAACTTGAGAAGGCCCACACCAAGTTCTATTGTTCTTCCT
>JACRKM010000156.1 GCA_016219765.1 Candidatus Woesearchaeota archaeon | reverse complement strand
CTTGGGCGCTCAACTCGTCCTGGTAATTCTCCTCCACAAAAGAATTCCAAGACTGGCAATCAGGACATTTACCCAACCACTTTGCACTCTGATAACCGCATTTTTGACAAGTAAATAACGAAACAGCTACTAACGGTTTGAGGTTTGGACGGTATGGTTAGACAACAAGGCAAACAAAGCCGCAGCACTATAGAAGCCAAGGTAGCAGATGCAGAAGAAATCCCTGGAAAAGAAATTCTTACAGGGCCGCAAAAGGATCAGATTTTTGCAATGCTTGTAGGACTCAATGTGCGTGAGAACTATTTTGAACGTACAGTAGCGCAAGGACTCGAAAACGAATACGCTGAAGGCGAAGAACGCGCCAACAAGCACCCCCTTATCGGAACAGTGATTTTTGAAAAATTCAGAGGCATCGCTAATTATCTTTCGCACAGCCCGCGCTTTGCACACCAATCTATTGCGGAATTAGAAAAACGCATTGTGCAAGAACAAGGGCAGGATGGCGGTTACATCATTTCTTCTCCTGCTAATAGTTCTTCTGACGATCTCCTCATTTCAACACGTAAAGATGCGGTGACGATCACCAGAAAAACGATTGTTCGCGCACACAATAAACGAGAAGCGCCAGAAAATCGTGTCAACACATTTGGCGAGCTATATGCACGATGCCTCCCCTCAGACTTCCTCATTCTGGATTCTAATAGAGTAATATCTGAGGAAGAAAGATACAATATCGGCACGAGAACACAGGCAGCGTTTGCAGCAGCGCAGTTTGGCGGGAAGAAATCCTACGTCCTCAAGCAGACAGTGATTGATGGAACCGGCGTAGGCAAGGTTGCGCTGTTTGATGAGAGCGGCCTTCGTGCCGAGTTCTTCCTCTATCGTTCATCCCGCGAAGAAATCGAGCGCAAGTACGGTCCATTGAATGATGAAGATTACTTCAACCCAACACAAAATGTTATCGGGATACTTAGAACGTATGGGAATGATAAATACAGCGAAAAACGAAATGAGTTCGTCATTACACCAAAAGACATTAGACTTTCTTTAAGAGAGCTTGCTTCCTACATTGGAGGCAGTCCTGTCCCTGAAGCAGAAAGAAGCAGCACACATCACCACCCCAGGACTCCGTTAAGCGGTCCACACGAGCCACAACAAAGTTTATATAGAACTGCTGAATTGTGCTAGCTACAGGTTTTAGTATCACAGGTACGGCGTTTCTAATCCTTCGTATCTGTAGAAACTGTAAAGGGTGAACATAAAATGGCTCGAAGGGACGAAGATCCTCACCGCACAAAAGCAGCAATGATGGCTGCAGCACATTATGCTTTGGAATACAGACAAAAAAATCCCAAAGCTGCTGACTCTGATGTTCTCGAATTCGTGATGAAGAACCTCGATTCGATACTCATGGGCATGAACTAAAGAATACTCTTTACTTTTTTCTTATTTTGTTTAGGTGCTTGGTTGGTGTTTACAAAGACGCCAGCATAGAAAGATATTCTACGTATGTTCCACGATCATTCGAACATCAACAGCAATGCCCGTCTTATCATTGAGAATAAAAGGGTTGATGTCAAGCTCGCTGATATCTGGATGCTTAACGTGAATTCTTGATAAAGAAACAAGGCAGTCTGAGAGAAACCCAAGATTTGCTGGTTTTTGCCCTCGCACGCCATACAGAATTTCTTTTGATTTGAGCTCTTCAATCATCATCCGCGCATCTCGCTTAGTTATTGGGCACACGCGAAATGTAATATCCTTGAATATCTCTACGAAAATTCCGCCAAGACCAAGGGCGATCACGTGACCGAAGGCCGAGTCTTTCTTGACGCCTATCAGTAATTGATTTCCTGGAACAAATTCTTGAACCAGCATCCCATCAACAGAAAGGTTATTCTTCTGCGCTGTGCTGACAAGTTCTGCAAAATTATCTTTCAGGTCAAACGCGTCCTTGACAACGCGTACAAGATTCAACTCTGATTTATGAATCGCCTGCGGTGAAATTAACTTGAGAACACGAGGATAGCCCACAGGAAAGCGCAGCGCATCTTCAACGCTGAATACAATCTGATTTTTTGCGCACGGGATATATTTCGAGACTATGGTCTGCGCAAGCTCTTGGCTCAGCACCTCTTTTTTCATACGCAGACTATATGCTGCGGTTTTTATATAGTTTGTGGTGATCTTTCATGATACAAAACAGTTCAAAAGATATATAAAGCAAATCTGCGCAAACAGCACCATGGCAAAAAAAGAGGCAACGCTTGAAAAATTCTTCTCTCCAAAAACAGTAGCCATTGTTGGAGTCTCCCAAAACCCCAAAAAATTGGGCCATGTAATCTTTCGGAATTTCTTTGATGGGGCATTTTCAGGCAAATATTTTATTGTGAATCCCAAAGAAAAAAACATCTTGGGCCAAACGTGCTACCCGAATATTCACAGCATTCCGGAAAAAATCGATCTCGCATTGATCGCGACACCAGCACAGACTATCCTCGATGTAATCGACGATTGCGCAAAGAAAGGCGTCAAGCACGCCATCATCATCAGTGCTGGGTTTGAAGAAGTGGGCAACTTCCTTTTACGCGACAGGCTCAAAGCAAAACTCGATAAGCATGGAATAAAAGTTATCGGACCGAACTGCCTCGGCATCTACGACTCTTCATCCCTCCTTGACACACTCTTTCTTCCGCCGCGGCGTCTTGAGCGGCCAAAATCGGGCGGGATAGCATTCTTGTGCCAGTCAGGATCTGCAGGCGCGGCTCTTGTAGACCTCTCGAGTGAAAACGGCTTAGGGTTCTCCAAATTCATTAGTTATGGAAACGCCATCAATGTTGACGAAGCCGACTTGATAGATTATCTCGGCAGTGATCCGAAGACAAAAGTCATCTGCCTCTTCAGCGAAGGAGTTAAAGATGGAAGAAAGTTCATGCAGGCAGCGCAAGCAGTATCAAAAAAGAAGCCAATCGTTGTAATGAAAGGCGGAATGACGGCAGAAGGGTCGCGTGCAATCCTCTCACACACAGGAGCACTTGCCGGGGCGCCCGAAATCTACAAAGGAGCATTCCGACAAGCAGGAGTGCTACAAGTAGACTACATCGAAGATCTCTTTCAGATCGCGCACCTCTTGCGCACGTCGATACGGCCAAAAGGAAACCGCGTGCAGGTCGTTACGAACGGCGGCGGGTTTGGGGTGCTGTCTACCGATGCCATAATCAAGAATGGGCTGCAGATGGCGGTCATGAAAGAATCAGCAAGAAAAAGACTTGCAAAAAAGTTCACTGATTTCGCCATAGTAAAAAATCCAATTGATCTTACTGGTAACGGGACGACCGAATGGTTTAAGGCGGCGCTTGATGCAGCAATAGGCGATAGCAATGTTGATATAATCCTCGCGATCACGCTCTACCAAGCTCCGCTCTTGGAAGAAGATCTGGCCGATGTTCTGATAAAGGCGCACAACATGAGAAAAAAACCAATAATCGTTGTCGCTACCGGAAGAGAGTTTGGAAAAATTATAAAACCAAGGCTTGAGAAGCAGGGAATCTCTGTCTACCAATTCCCTGAAAAAGCTGTTCTTGCCATCAAGCATCTCGTCGATTATTATTCGTTGCGCGCGTGAGCGGCCGACACCATGATATACGAACCTTCCGACGACACTTATTTACTATTGGAACAAGTAAAGAGAAGGGCATGCGGGGCGGTTCTCGAAATCGGCACCGGTTCAGGCATACTGTCTGAGGCGGCCGCACAAAAAGAAGAGGTGCGCGCAGTTATTGCAGCCGACATTGATAAAAATTCAATTTCTAATTGTAAAAGACGGTCTGTCAGCAAGAAGATACAGTGGAAAGTTTCTGATCTTTTCTCTGCAGTCACAGAAAGATTTGACACCATCATCTTCAATCCGCCTTACCTTCCTTACGACAGGCGCGAGGATGAAGAAACCCGGCGCGTAACTACCGGAGGAGTGCATGGACATGAATTGATTGAACGGTTTCTCAATGAGGTCAATAATCATCTCAGAAGAGACGGAATCATACTGCTGCTCTTCAGCTCTTTAACAGGCAAAGAAAAGGTCAATGAGATACTTCATAACAATCTTCTCGATTACGAAGAAATAGCGTCAAAGAAAATTCCATTCGAAACGCTGTACGTATACGAGATTTCCAAGAACAATTTTGGCCGGATCCTCGACGAGAAGGGATTAACAAACATTCAACGCCTCACAAAAGGCCACCGGGGCTTGATCTTCACTGCTGACAAGAAAAAAGGAAAAGCTGCCCGCCATCTTGCCATAAAGATACAGCGTTTGGACATTGCAGCGAAAGGAACTGTTAATAATGAAGTTAAGATACTTGAGAAACTGAACAAGAAGGGAATCGGCCCATCTTTAATCGACCATGGTGAGAACTTCTTCATTTATGAATTCATTCCAGGAAAATTCGTCTTGGATTATCTGCTGTCTGCAAGCAAAGCAGAAACACGCCAAGTTCTGCTCGATGTGTTCTCACAAATGCACACGCTGGATTCAATGTATCTCAATAAAGAGGAGATGCATCATCCTGTCAAGCACATAATCGTGACGCCGGAGAAGAAGGCGGCGCTTGTTGATTTCGAGCGGTGCAAGCCAACACACAAGCCCCACAATGTGACGCAGTTCTGTCAGTTCGTGACATCCGCGATTGTGACACCGCTCTTGCGCAAGAAAGGAATTCTCATCGACAAGAACGCGATCATCCGGCTGGCCGCAAAATACAAACGCTCACTCTCAAAAGAAGATTTCCAGGCAATCACTGCACTCGTCTAGACCTTCATCTTCTCATACGCTCCTTTTGGAGCGCCGCAAAATGAACACTTCCAATCTTTATCAAGACGAATGAAAGGCTTTCCTTCGTGTTCTTCATCGTAGATATGACCGCAGTCTGTGCAGCGATAACGAGCCATACTCACTCAAAGACGATTCTGTATTTTTATTTTGTTTGTTTCTATTGTGCAGCAACTGATTAACTATATAAATGGGTTTGTGTCTGCATTTTCCATGGAATACCACGCAGATATCGAGCAGCTGATCGCTGACTTCGTGTAACATGGATACTTGGAATCATAAGGCGGATTCTGGAAGCAAGCTTTTCAATGAAAGGGTTTACGAACTTCTTCGACGAGTGCCTGCAGGCAAGGTTACTACGTATGCTGAACTTGCGCACGCACTCGGAACGAAGGCGTACCGCGCAGTTGGCAACGCTATGAACAAGAACCCGTATGCACCGCTGGTGCCGTGCCATCGGGTAGTCAAGAGTGATGGCTGCATCGGGGGATTCGCGTTGGGATGCGAGAAAAAGATAGCATTACTTGAAAAAGAAGGCGTGTATGTAAAGAATGGAAAGATTGTTGGTTTTGACAAAAAACTATTTAGGTTTGACATACATTAATCATTCATGCCCGATAAATTGTTGCAGGTTCTTATTTTTCTTTTTGTCAAGCACTTTCTGTGCGTACTTCTCTAAATACAACCGAAGACGTTCCTCTTCTATCTCTTTTTTGAGCTGGTCGGCAATGTCTTCCATGCACCACACCGAAGCTCTCTACGCTGAAAGAATATTTAAGATTTGTTATTACTTTTAGAAATGGACGTCCTTACGGCTCTACTCTTACGAGCATTCTCATGTCTCCTGAAAATAAATCACGCACGAGGTACTCGCCCAGCTTATTAAATGTAAATGACCAAGCTTCGCCAGACTTGATGCGTTGTCCATTGCTGATGCGGACACCGTTAATTTCAACTACAAGTTGGTGCGGAAGCGTATTATCATTTCTCCACGTTAATGTTTCGCCTTCTGTGATCACCTTGCGATCAGTACTCATCGTCTTTTGTTTTGTGAGGCTAATGACTTCTAGACCCGGTGCTGGAGAAGTTGATTCTTTAGGTGCTTCTTCTGCCACGGGTTTTAAACGTGTTCCAATCGGCTTCGTAACTGGCTCTTCAACTGGTTTTTGTTCTTCTGCCGTTGGCTCAAGCACTGTCTCTGCGAGCGGAGGTTCTGCTTCATTTTCGGGCAGTATTTCTGCACCCGTCTGAGGACCTTGCTTTGGAAGGCACGCGACGACTAAGATACTCAAAAGAGAAAGCACGAAAATCATTATCGCTTTGTTCATTTCATATAACCTCTTTTTCCAGCAAATAACATTGATATTATTTAAACTTTCTTCTTTGTCAGCGCAGAAAAATCAAGCTCGTCATCTTGCACATAGGGGAGGCCAAGCTGCAGCGCCGTGTACGCTTTCTGCAGTTCGCGGCCCAGGTATGCTGCGTGTTCCATGCGCGAAATCGCGTTTTCACGAAGCACGTTCGTGTAGATATCGATGGGTTTTATTCCTGAAACTGTCAATTCTACCTTGTTACGGGATCTACAGAAACCAACTTCTATAAGTTTTTTTTCTGGGATAGTACGAATCAGGAAATATCCTTTTGGATCAAGAACAAATTCCTTGAGATCATCATAAACTGCCTTAACGTGTTTCACATTATCAACTATCTTCACGTTTGTCGTGACAATCTCATCTCCAGTGTCTTTATTTATTATTTTGATTGCATTTGCCGGACAGGCTGAAGCCGCCTCAACCACTTTCTCAAAGTGCTCGTTGTCGCACTCGGTCTCCAGAATCAGTTTGTCGTCACTATGCCTGCTAGAACCTTTCAGGTGCGCTTTCTCACCGTGCATCTCAAAGTGATGAGGGCTGGCGCGAACGCATGTCTGAGCGCCAATGCACGCATTCTTGTTATACTCAACTCTTAACTTATGAACGTGAGTCATAGACGTGGCGAAACACTCGCGGTATTTAAATGTGTTTCTTATTTGGGCTCTGTAGAAAGTCGTGCGGTGCCAGCACCGCAAGGCTCGACGCATAAGAGCATAGCTCTTATCATCTCAAGAGCGGGCACGCCTGCGGCGCGCCCACTGAGGCAAAGATCAAGATATCGTGTATACGCCATTGTGTTTTTCCT
>JACRKM010000153.1 GCA_016219765.1 Candidatus Woesearchaeota archaeon | reverse complement strand
TAGTCGCCACCCGACAGGGTCCCTCAAAATGATTCCGCGTGATTATTTCGAAGGTGACCGCAGCGAAGCGAAGGTCGCCTGATAGCGCCAGCGCCTATGTGCGCTGAGGGAGGTCGGGCGGCGCAGGAATTATTTTTTCGTTAACCTAAACGTAATACTCGCTATTCTCGGGGGGCGGTGGTGGTGAGTGTGCCGGCGCTATTTTCAACAGAGCTTGTGCTTGCACAGAGCTTATAAGAGGAACTCTTTCTCTGCAGGTACATCAACGCTGCCGATACTTATGATAGGACGTGGGCGTAGCCGTTCCCATTGCCGGGCAGTGCCAGCAGAATCACAAACACCGTGATCAATACTTCTGCCGACACGATATAAAATGGGTTTTGGATGACGTCGAGCCCTTCAAGTGCTAAAAAGACAAAAAGAAGCACCACCCCGCTGATAAAAATCATAAAAAGGCTCACAGGGCCAGGCTCGGTTGTTGTTTTGTTTGGTTGTCCATTCATGTGTATTCACCTATCAGACGAGATTTATAATGCCTTTTGAAAAGAGGATTAGAAGCACACCGAGAGCGACCATAATAAGCCCGGTTGCAAGGCGCATCCATTTGCGATGTTTTTGTTTCCAAGTGTGGATCGTGTGCACACTTGTACCTAAGTACGCCAGTGCAAGGATCACGATGAGCGGCAAGACAAAGATGAAGTTATAGATGAGCAGCAACCACACAGCTTCAAAATCAAAACTCTTTGCGAGAAGAGTCGTTATCGCAAGATAGGGCCCGCCAGTGCAGGGGAGTTCGACTGCAGCGACAAAAATTCCAAGTCCGATCGCGCCAGGAATGCTGACTTTTCTGGCCCAGCGCTTGACGCGTTCAGCCTGTGAAGGGCGGATCGCGAGCGAGAACCCTTCACCATACCAGAAGAAGTCTTTGACGTCAACGAGCCCGAGGAGGATCACGAGGATTCCGACAGCTACACCGAGCGGTTCTGCTATGTTTAGTCGTTGGATGACAAGCAATAAACCTATTCCTGCAAGGAAGTATGTGACATAAACTGCGGCGATATAAATTACGCCCACCACCAGCATGCGCCGTTTGTTTGCGATAGCAAGCAGTGTTGAGACAAGAAGAATTAGCACGCCGATCGCACAAGGATTGATAGAATCTACGAGTGCGGTGACAAGCACAACGGGAATGGTGATGCCGGTATGGCTCATGCTTTGCCTCGTGTGAACAGCAACGAATCAGCTGACGCCCGCATTGGACAAAAAGCTGGCTGTGCGATCATTTCGCGTGTGCAGTAGGCAAGGGACAACCAGTCGCTTGTGATAATGATTCCATGCTCGGTTCGCCTACTAGCCACGTCGACTTATCAGGATTGCCGTTGATGATGAACGTAGCGTACTTATCGATGCCGACCTGCCGGCAGCGCTCTGGCTCGCTGTTATCACCGCGGGGATCACATTCGACATAATCGACGTACTTGAACGAACTGCCGAAGTTCTTCTTGACACGCGTACAGTGCGGGCACCAGAATGCGCCGTACATTGTCGCGCCTTTTTCAGTGATGCACTTAGCGAAAGCGTCGTAGTTGACCTTTGGACTGCTGCTGCATCCCGCGACTACAATAGACAGGACGAGAATGAACGTGATCGTAAACCAAATAGTGAATCGTTTCATGGGGTCACTTAACAAAATTCACAGACCTTTCCTGTCTTTTTGACAAGATAAGTGCCGTGCGGTCCCATGGATCTCTTATTCTTTTGGCAGCGGTGGTCGAACTCGATATTCATTATCGAAAGAACCAAGATCACCGCCAACAGGAGGTAGGACAACACACACAGTGGGCACCAAGTCATAATGATTTTCCACTCAACATAGCTCAGCCATGTCGAAAAGCCGAAACCTGATAATGCAATGAAGAAGATCATCCAGTGGATGTGCCTGCTGCCGAGTTTTCGGTGGAGTTTTTCGAGTTCTGCGCATTTGAGGAGCAGAAGACAGCAGACGGCGAGTGCCAGATATGCTAAAAATCCAAGGATCGCTACTGGAATTCCGAATAATTCTGCATAGGTACTCTTATTTACGATGTCACAGTTTATCGTTTGGCTGATCGAACAGAAACTCTCTGCATCCGACTTAAAGTGGTTGTAGGTGAGATACGTCGCAGTGATCATGCCGATGATGGACAAAAAGAGTATGACCCGCAGATTCCGCGCGATTTTTTTTTCTTCAGGAACAAAGGGCAAGGCAAGTTCAGGTTTAACAAACATATTCCTTGTGGCAAGCCCGGCTTCCTTTTTGGCATGCGGCAGTATCGCGGCAGACAATGGTCTTTGTTGGGCAGAAATACGTTGTTTCAGTCTCTTTTTTGCCACGCAGTTGCCTCTTTTTTAATATAGATAAAGTCTGAATCAAATAAATCAAATAGTATTGATTGTACTGGTTAAGTTTATAAAGCTTTTCCCATGGTTTCACGGTGGCGTCGTCGTTTGATTGCCAAGTTATCATGCCAGAAATATAGCAAATTTGCAATGAGAAACTTTTTATTGTCTTTGTTTAGCTCTATTTGCCAGAGCCTTGCACGGCAATCATCTAGCGGTAGGATACGACCCTCCCAAGGTCGTTGCCCGGGTTCGAATCCCGGTTGCCGTATATATTCTCTGTATTTCTCAAGCTATTGCGGGAGCGGAGGTATTAGAAGTCGATTCCGCTGTGCCCTTTCAAGAACTCGTCTGAAAGGATATCGTGCGCACGTTCACTT
>JACRKM010000155.1 GCA_016219765.1 Candidatus Woesearchaeota archaeon | reverse complement strand
TAACGAGTGTATGCTGTTTCTTGCAGTTGTAGAAATATAATTTGTACTTAAGAGATTATTAAAATAGAAAATATGAAACAACAACATTCCACCAGTCTTTGAGTGGTGGTAAAGACGCACCATCGTACTGCGAGTGGAATGTTGTGTGCTCGAAAACCATCGGTCAAGTGGTAGAATGTTGAGTGTCAAAAACCACGCCGTTTTTTAGCTCGTAAAATCGTCACGCCACCGGTCTAATGACCGGTGGTTTTTGACAAATTAAAAAATTTCTAAGAGCTTTTAGTGCACTAGGTCGATTCCAAGCTCACTGCTGAGGTGCCTTGCCATCGGGCTCGGTCTCTTTGGGTCCGACTTGCCTAAAATCCAGGGCGACTGCACTCCTGTGATTATGGTCATGACGGTGATTTTACCCTTCATATCGTCAGTGACGCGTGCTCCCCAGATGACGTTTGCATCTTGGTCCATCGATTCTGTAACGAGTTCGCCGATGCGCGAGATTTCATCGAGGGTCAGGTCTGGCCCGCCATGCACGTGGATGATTGCTCCAGTAGCTCCTTGGTAGCTGATATCAAGCAGCGGGTTAGAGAGCGCTCCACGCACCGCTTCATCGACGCGGTTTGCTGTATCGGATGCTCCGACGCCGATTGCTGCAACGCCGCCATCTGTCATGATGGCTTTAACGTCTGCATAGTCGAGGTTGACTAAGCTTGGGATTGCGATCGTCTCGACAATTCCTTTGATCATCGTTGAGATGAGCTCGTTTGCGACAGCAAATGCCTGCTGCACGGGAAGATTTCCCGCGATGTTAACCAGTCGATTATTGTCGATCACGATGACGGTGTCAGAGACTTGTCGAAGTTGCTGTAATCCAAATTCTGCCTTGTCAACGCGCGCTCGCTCGATCTTGAATGGCATGGTGACCGTTCCGATCACAATTGCGCCGGCTTCTTTTGCGACTTGTGCGACAACAGGGGCCGCGCCGGTTCCGGTTCCTCCGCCCATTCCTGCGCAGACGAATACCATGTCAGAATCTTTGAGCGCTTCTTTAATTCTCTGAAGGCTCTCTTTGGCAGCTTCTTGCCCCTTGTTTGGAAATCCGCCACACCCAAGACCGCGGGTCAATTCTTGACCAAGAAGAAATTTACGATCCGCATCTGTGATGTTGAGGTGCTGGAGATCCGTGTTGCACGCGATGATCTCTGCACCCTGGATGCCTTTCTTGTAGAGCCAGTTGACCATGTTGTTACCGGCTCCGCCGACACCAATGACTTTGATGTTGGCTTGTCCAACCTCGATTTCGGGCTGGTTCTGTTCACCTGTCTTTAACGCGTTCTGAACCAAAAAATCCATCTTGGCTACCCCCTTTCATCTTTTTATCTTTTTTTCTTAACCTCTTTTTGATTCGTTAAACTTTTAAATATGAGTTTTTGACTCATGTTTAATTTGTTCCCTGAGTTGCATAACTTATATTTAAGCTTTCTGAATTTGGCAAAATGGTGTATTTGACAGTTTAAGATCGTTTTTTTGTGTTTAAAGCCTGTTTGAAAGATATTTTTCTGTTAAAGGAGTGCCTGTCTGAAAATCATGCCTGGTGTAACGAAAAACGCTCCCAGTATAGGATTTTGTATATCAGTATACGATTTATGTTAACTGAGAATTTCGTCATTGCTTTTCTTCTGGGTGTAAACACAAAACATGTAAAAAGGACTACCGAATTCTCAAACACATGGCGCTTTACTTAATCGGGTTAGGTCTTTTCGACGAGAAGGATATAACATTGCGCGGTTTAGAGTTCATAAAGGCTGCTGATAAGGTCTATATGGAATACTATACCTCGCTCTTGCAGTGCGATATGCGGGCGCTGGAAAAGTTGTATGGGCGAAAAGTCATCGTTGCTGATAGAGAGCTGATCGAAAAAGGCGGCGAAAATATCGTGAAGGAGGCGAAGAATTACGATGTCGTGATCCTTATCATCGGCGATCCAATGAGTGCGACAACGCACACACAGTTTCTTCTCGATGCCCACAAGCAGCATGTTCCTGTAACAATTATTCACAATGCCTCCGTATTGACTGCGATAGGAGATACGGGTCTAGAGTTGTACAAGTTTGGCAAAATAACTTCAATAGTTTTTCCTAGAAAAAACCAGCAGGTTGAAACATACTATGATGTGATCAAGCAAAACCGGGCAAGCGGCTCGCACACGCTATGTTTGCTTGACATTGCAATTTCTTCAGACGTTTCAGATGCCAATTTCGCAACACAGGAAACAGCAAAGCAAACAAAATCAAATGTTGCGCGCCAACAACATCGGTGCATGACAGTGCATGAAGCGATCAACCAACTGCTTGCCGTTGAACAACAGCGGAAAGAGAGTGTTTTCACGTCGGATACGCTTTGTGTCGGCTGTTCACGGCTTGGAAGCCCGCGGCAGGTAATTTTTGCAGGCGCGGCAAACGTGTTGCTGAAGAAGGATTTTGGTGATCCTCCGCACTGTTTGATCATTCCTGGAAAACTGCATTTTGTCGAAGAAGAAGCATTGTCATTATGGAATAAATAGGATTCACCTGCCAATTCTTTATGCCAATACCTTTAAATAGAAACCCTTTCTCGAATGCAGCTACACAGCCCCGTAGTGTAGTGGCCAATCATCTCGGACTTTGGCAACAAGCAATGTGCACTTTTGTGCTTGTTAGAGAAATCCGGGGACCTCGGTTCGAATCCGAGCGGGGCTATTTTTCTTTAAACTGTTTTGATTTGCAAGTCATCACTGAGTATACTGACAACTTTGTGTGCAGTTTACTTGCGCAGTGATTCCGTCAACGCGCACGGTTGTCTCGAATGCTGGTTGATCTTTTGGCGAGACCACAAATGAAACATAGAAATCGCCTTTTGCAGTGTATGAGCTAACGAGTGTACTTTTTCCACCTTTTGCATTCACGAATGCTCCGACGTAATTTGTTGCATATTTCTCTGCGTCTTTTTGTTTTACGCTTGAAAGCTTGTTATAAGGACATTCGTTCTTGTCTTCTGTCTCGATCCCATTTGCACAAACATAGACGATCTTTTTGCAGCCGAGGGCAATGAACGCGACTGAAACGATAATCACAATAAGGATTGCAAGCTTCATGAATACACCTCTTCGTGCTTATATGGCTAAAGAACAAAAAGATTTATAAATGTAATCTTAGTTGTGCCGTTGATCAAGAGATAGACCGGTCCAATGGGCTTGTTTATGCTGGAGATAAAGGCTGTGCTCTCCTTCTTGATGATTTACAATAAAATTATGTAGAGGATTAAACATGGCACGCATGCACTCTGGAGCAAAGGGAAAGAGCGGTTCCAAAAAACCCATCAAGAAAACTCAGCCGTCGTGGGTTCGATATACCCCGAAGGAAATTGAACTATTGATTGTGAAGCTTGCTAAGGAAGGCTGCACGGCAAGCAAAATAGGTCTGTACTTGCGTGACACATACGGCATTCCGGATGTACGCAGCATAACGCACAAGAAGATCGCCCAAATCCTTCGTGAGAAGAACATTAGTC
>JACRKM010000150.1 GCA_016219765.1 Candidatus Woesearchaeota archaeon | reverse complement strand
CATCATGTCATGACGGATGGCCTGCTGTTCATCGCGCTCTCCATCATTTTCGTCATTGTAGGGGCTGTTGTTGAAACCAAATTGTTCCCGATGCTCTTTCAATGGCTGACATGATAAAGCCCTGTAAACCATTTTGAGGAAGGTTTTAATAAGTTTCTTACATTTCTTCTACTGTGTGAAGCATATGAAGCCATTATCCTATTCATTTCGGGCATTTGGCCATCCAAATCTTCTTGGAACGCACCGAAATACGCTCGAATTCACAAAAGATGCAGAGCTTTCGACGCAAGGAAACTGTATCATTGGTATCTGCGCAGATTTTGATCACCGCAGAGTTCAGAAACTGTGCCAGACATATAAGACACTTCGAGTTCAACTGCAATGCGGACCGCATCGTGACTCATTCATGTGTAAATCAAACCAGGCATTTTGCAACAATCATGAACTTGTTTTTCGCATCAGCAATTTTCTTTCAGAGAGGACCGTCGGTACGTATGCCGCTAAGGCGGCAAAGGATATCGATCGCAGCATCATCCGTCAACTGCAAGATCCACGAAACCGCATTACAGTAACTTTGGAGCCGGCATTCAAGGCAGTCATCTTTGATTTTGATGATACAATCGAGGATTTTCAGAGCGCTAAAGAAGCCACGCACCAGTATCTATCGCGGCATCTTGCAAAGACGTATCGCATCCCAGAACGCGAGGCAAAGAAAGAGCTCGATCGTATCGACGTAAAATATAGCAAACGAGCAAAAGGCAAAACACCAAGTTCTTTATCGCGCACCACCTGGTTTATGGAGCTGTTTCATCAATTTAATATTTCTGTATCAGAAGAGGAACTACAAGCATTTGCTGATCTGTACTGGAACCAAGTGAACCAATCCGTACGCATGATGGGCGGAGCGAAAGAATTGCTTGCAAAACTCAGAAAGAATTGCTTTGTTATTCTTATGACTGACTCAGATGGCGAGAAAAGAATAAAAACGCGCCGTCTAACGCATCTGGGCGTTCAGCGCTTCTTTGATTTTATCATCACAAGCGACGACACCGGACACAATAAGCCGCATCGATCGTTTTACGAAACAATCGGTGATCGATTTAGGATTGCGCCTGAGGAGTGTATCATGGTCGGCGACAAGCCGCAAGTAGACCTCGAACTCGCCAAGAAACTAGGGCTAACGACTGTCTGGATGCGGTATGGCGACTGGAGCGATCGTGAAGCAGGAAGGCATTTTTCGTATGTGGATCACGAAGTTTCAACGATCACCGAGCTTGAGAGCGTTATTGAAGAGCTGCTTTGATCGGCGGTGATCAACAGAATATGTGTTGCTGTGTGTTACTATGCAAAACAAAACACTTGGAAAAAAAGAAATAAAGAAATACAACGAGCTAATCTGTGCGCAGTATGGAATCAGCGAATTCTTCGACAAAAATGATCTGATCACACTCGTCGATGACGGGCTGCTCGTACACAACAAGCAAACCTGTTTCTTTTTTCGTGAAGGAAAAATCTTCCCCACACTAAAACTGCTTGAAGCGCGGCCACTTCTAAAAACAGTGACCGTCGACATGGGGGCGCTCAAGTTCCTCGTCAAAGGAGCGGACGTCTTTCGGCCAGGCATTGTGGCGATCGACGACAGCATCCATGAAGGACAGCTCGTGTGCGTTCTTGACCAGAACAACAAGAAACCAATTGCGATTGGATACGCCTTACTGGACACAGAGAATATGCGAAAACAAACACAAGGAAAAGTCATAACGAACATTCATCGTCGCGGAGACGCCATCTGGAATTTCACGCTTGATTGACTGTCGTTTGGTCGAATGCCTTTTCTATCAGAATTGTTTGTCTTATATCCTACGCATCCGAAGAAATCCGGCGAGTCTTTGGAACAAAATTAAGAATGATTCCATCCTTGTACTTTCCTGACCCCAAGAAATCATTTCCGCAGCGCAGGATAACAAAACCGGAGCAGTCCTTGCAATCTACTTCAATGTCCTCCCCACGCAACCAGCGTCTCATTGCAGCGCTGTCGACTTCTATAACATTTCTTGACGCCGATGGCCCGATGATCTGCGCACCTTCGATCGTGAGCCTAATCTCATTTTTGTTGGGAAGTTGTGCAATATAAAGACCGGCGATATCGACACGAAGCTTGCCGAGGTCTAAGCGCTCCACATCTCGGCTCATCGCATAAATCTTATCCTTTTCGCTTTGCAGCAGCCCAAGATCGCTCTTCCAACGACAGCCCCATTGCTTCTCAATCAAATCGACAATCTGTCTGCGCTCACGGCTGTTGAGAATCCGCAGCGATTTCGTCAATAATGAGCCCATTCGTGCCTCGCATGATTTCAAAGAAAAGAAAAATCAGCCGTCTATTTTCGAGACCGCGTACCCGTTTTCAAAAGTCTTATGGACCAGCTGGTCATCGGTCACTGAGTTGAATGCGATATCCTCAAAGATGTATTCATCAACAATTGAACCTGATTTCATTACCTGGATTTTAAGTGGAACACCAAAAAAGGTATCAAGCCACATTTTAACTGCTGAGCCATCCTCTTCAAACTGTAGAACAGCAACCTCGCGATCATCAATACGCTCAGAACTAACCTCTTCAGCATACGTGACGCCCGCGATCCAGTCAACCGGAGTCTTTCGCTCGTACTTGCTAAATGGAACAGGAAAAGGCTTATTGGGATCCTTGCAGCGATACATCTTTGCTTCGCAGTAACCAATCGCTTCCTGTGTCGAACGATCAAGATAGATCGTGGTTACATAGATATTATCACTGATATGATCTAGCTGTGCAAGTGAAATTTTTATCTTTTCTCCTTTGATAAAATATTGGTCTTTTTCAGGTTTATTCTGAGGATCCTGATACATGAAAATCATGCTTTTGACTTTCAAGCCTTGCTTTGCAAGCAGGTCACGCACATGTTTCGTTGGAGTGCGCATCTCTGCCTGTGCCGGTGGCTGTACTTTGGACGATATTTCCGGAGACTCTCTGGTAGGCGCTGAAATAACCGTTGGCGGTGTCTTCGCAACAGGAGTAGATGAACTTTGAACCAATTCTTGTTTTTGACAACCCGCGAGAACAACCGCGGCCAAAAGAATCAGGACTAAACTTCCTAAGAATACACGGCCCGATGCTGGTCTGTTGTTATGACTCACACTGTTCGCCCCCAAATAACCTAACGGATATAGCATAATCAATAAATCTCTAAAGGGATCGAAGAATAATATATAAACCTTTTGTGCTTTTCATTTAATATGGCGCAGAGCAGGAAGTTCATTATAACCTTTATTTTAACTCTAAGTATTATGGGTACATTATCTGCAATGGCTGCGCCTTCTGAACAGTTGACCCAGACTGCTGCGAGCGTATTCGAGGAAGCTGAAGAGAACTTCTTTTCAGGAGATTTTGAGGCGGCTTTGCAGAAGTATGACCTGATTCTGACACGGTTTAAATCCTACAATCGAACCGATGCAGTACTGTACAAGAAAGCCATGACACAAATGCGCCTTGAGAAGTATGATGCTGCCATTGCAACATTTGATCGATTGACGAAAGATTATCCTCAAAGCAGCTTTCTCCCGAGCGCTCGGCAGAACAAGGACATCATCAATAATCTGATTAAGAACAAGGACCAATTCATCGCAGACCAGCTGCGCAAATCAGGAGCGACTGAGGAAGCAGTGAAAACACTCACAAACATTCCGACAAACATTCCACACGAGAATCTTACACCCGGACCCAAGAAGGCCGCTGCACCAACACCGCAAGGCGCAGGACAAGAGGGTGCGGCGTTGCAAGGCGCCAAGAATGAACTCTATGTTGCGCTCACCGTAGTATTAGTATTTTTATTTGTGTATTTTGTAATTTACTATTACCGGCGGCCGCACTTGCATCGTCTTCGAAGAAAGCAGCACTAACGTATTTGTTTAGCTCTTATGCTCACTATGCTGCCACGACGCCTGCCGTCTTCTGTTGTGATTTGCGTGGTGCAGTCATGCTTTTTGTGAATAATCATTCCTGCGCCGCCAGACATCCTTCAGCGTAAATCTACGCTGGCAAGATCGGGCGACGCTCGCTGCTGCGAGGTCACCCACGAAATATACCTGACGGGT
>JACRKM010000152.1 GCA_016219765.1 Candidatus Woesearchaeota archaeon | reverse complement strand
CCCAACTGCAAAGATGAAGACCCGCCGCAAGTCCATAAATACGAATTTGTCGTTTGCAATCAATCACATGGGCGCTGTCGCTGCATCAGGGGTTCCTCCAACAAAGATGTTTAAGCTCATCGCGCAGTCAACAGAGTATGGAGAGCTTTCTATAGAGATCGAGAAGATCGTGAATTACGTTGACGTCTTCGGGTATGATGTGCTGACCGCAATCAAGACGGTGGCGGCAACGACTCCGTCGCCGGCGTTCAAGGAGTTTTTCGAAGGAATGATTTCCACAACACAAAGCGGCGGGGACATAAAGGCGTATCTTTCGCAAAAAGCGAAGGAAGCGATGCTCACGTATAAGCTTGACCGTAAGAAATACACTGAAACGATTTCTACATACTCCGATATTTACACAGGAATTCTGATCGCCGCACCGCTCTTTTTTGTTGCAGCGCTCTCACTGGTGAGCCTATTGGGCGGCAAAGTTGGAGGTGTCGATGTAAACATCATCACCGTTGTTGGAACGTACCTTGTGATTCCTATCCTAAATATCGGTTTCATCACGTTCCTTGAACTTACGCAGCCCGAGGTGTGATCAGCAAACGACTGATTGTCTGGAAAATGCAATGGTAAACATCGAACAACGCCACATTGTTGGAATCGTTATAGGAGTACTGATCCTGATAGCTGATTTTCTGTTCTTTGTGAAAACTCCGTGGTTGATTCCGCTGATTGTGATCGCGCTCACGATGGGCTGGAGCCAGTTCTGGATTGACTTTTTTGTGAATAGACGCAGGCAAAAGGAGATTGAAGAGAAATTTCCTGAGTTCGTGCGCAATCTTGTTGGAGCGATTAAGTCAGGGATGCCGGTGTCAAAAGCGATTATCTACGTTTCTCGGTCAGATTATGGCGCTCTCACGCCTCATGTGGTCAAGCTCGCGAACAAATGTGAATGGGCGATTCCTGTGCACAAGGCGCTGACGAATTTCGCGGCCGATACAAAGAATCCGGTGATCAAGCGCGCCGTTTCCACTGTTATTGAGGCAGAGCAGTCTGGTGGAAGTGTCGAAGATGTGCTTGAGACGATTACGTCTTCGGTGATTGAGATAAAGAGGATAAAGCTCGAGCGCCAGGCGAGCATCCATGGACAGCTTGTGCAGAGCTATGTGATCTTTCTTGTTTTCTTGGGCGTCATGATTGTAATTCAGAACTTGCTTATCCCCTACATTGCAGACATTCAGGCAAAGGGAGCTACGGAGTTTGGTGAGGGGGAAGAAAAAGTTCAGTTGCAGAGTGGAGGCGCCCTTGCAGAGCTGCTTAAAAAAGTTGAGATTGATTACAGTTCTCCCAAAGCATTCATTCTCTCATTGACAGCCTGGTTTACGACCATACGCGGCGTGTTCCTGATGCTCGCCCTCATCCAAGCGCTCTTTGCAGGGCTTGTCTTGGGAAAGCTTGCAGAAGGAGAAATCAGAGCGGGCGTCAAGCACGCTCTGATTCTGATGACGATAGCATTCTTTGTGATTAGTTTGGCGCAGGGGGCGCTCACCTATGGCAAATAACTTGCGAGTTTCCTAATTGTTTGAATCGTATTTGTTTATTTCGCAAACTTTTTTATACTTCCACTTTCTCTTTTTTCTCATGGTCAGCATTGTTCTCGATATTACAAAATCGGTGGAACAGAACGCCGAAGTTTATTTTGAAAAGGCAAAGCAGGCACGCAGGAAACTTGAAGGCGCGCGTGCTGCGCTTGAGAAGTTTCGCAGAATGCGCAGAGAGATGGAGCAGGAGGAGACGGCGCGTCTTGAAGAGATAAAAGATAAACCAAAACAAGCAGTGAAGCGAAAGAAAGAATGGTATGAGAAGTTTCGCTGGTTCCGCACCTCAGAAGGATTTCTTACCATAGGCGGGCGTGATTCAACGACGAACGAGATGATTATAAAGAAGTACGCGCAGAAGGACGACGTGGTGTTTCACACCGACATGTCTGGCTCGCCCTTCTTTGTCATCAAGACCGAAGGCAAGCAGCCCGGCGAGCAGTCACTGCAGGAGGTCGCTGATGCTACGTTCTGTTTCTCGCGTGCATGGAAGCTTGGCCTGATGTCGATCAACACGTTTTGGGTGAAACCAGAACAAGTCACAAAGGAAGCAAGAGCAGGAGAATATCTTGGAAAAGGCGCCTTCGTGATTAGAGGCAAGACAAACTACATCCACCCGAAGATTTCGATCGGGATCGGCGTCACGAAGGCAGGGGCAGTCATGTGCGGCCCTCTTCCAGCCGTTCAGAAGCATTGCGAGAATGTCGTTGAGCTTGGTGTCGGCAAAGAAAAACCGTCCGATGCTGCAAAGCTCGTCAAGAAGATGCTCGGCGTTGACGATATCGATGAGATCGTGCGCGCTCTGCCTTCAGGGAACATCTCGATAAAGAAGGAGAGGAAATCGTCTTCTTAATTCAAGTTGTATTCAATCGTCGGCAAGAATTATTATTTTTGGGTCAGCTCGGCGAGTGATTTTCTCCAATCACCATAAGACTGGCCAAAAACAGCGGCAAAAGAACCCGATAAAACTGTTGCAATAGCATGAGTCAATTGATAATCAAATTCTTCTGTATTCATCTCCCACAATTTATCAGCCAATTCATTCGCTTCTCTTTGGTGAACTTCATAAACTCTTTGCAAATCTGGATCTCTGGACTCTGTTAAAAATATGCATTTGTCTCTCTCTATTTTAAATAATGCAGCGCCTACGACTTCTCTAGGATGTTTATATCTGGCCTTTGCTTCTAACATTGCGTCAATTGTTGGTAAATAATCAACATGAATTCGCTTTCCTTGAACAGTTGCAACTTCACCATCGATGCTAGATTTATATTTTGGTGAATATTTTCTCAGAATTCTGCTTATCCTATCAGTTTCAACATTTTTGTCTGTATACGCATCTAGAACTTTATTAAATTCTTTTTTATCTGTTCCGACATATAATTTCCCCTTCATATCACAATAGTAAACAGCAAACGTATATAATGATTTCTATTTGTTGCGATTTATATCATCGTCAAAGCTTCTCGCAGAATAGTCAAAAGCTCGCGACCACTACCAGTCAATAGACTGGTGGCAGCGCAAATCAAAGATTTGCTGGTCTTTTTTGCTCCCGCAAAAAAGGCATGCCCGCTTCGCTCGGGTCGCTCACATTTACAAATAGCGCGCTTTTGACTACCGAATGACCACCGGTCAATAGACCGGTGGAAAATGAGTGCATTTTATTAATATTTCTTTTGCGCGCGGTGCAGGAAATATAGAAGACCTGCTGCAACAAGGACCGCCCCGAGCAATGCAGCCATGACCCAAGTTCTACTCGCACTTTGAGCAGGCGGAGCAACCGGCGCTTGCGCTGATTGTTGTGGAGCTGCTTCTTCTTGTGGCTGTGCAACAGGAGGCGCTTGCACCGCAACCGGCTCAGGCACAGCAACTTTCGCTTGCACTGGCGCTTGCGTTTCTTTCTTTGCTGGAGCAGGCACTTCAAGCATAGGAACAGGGACCGCACGCAACGAAGTAATCTTAAGCGTGGCTTTATTCGCTACAACATCTGTACTAGTAAGCTGAATTGAAATGTCATTTTCCCCATCTTGATCAAGATCAACATTCTTAGTCTCACTATAGACCACAGTGACGAACTGCACGACTGAGCTAATTCTGAGCGTTACAGCGTTTGCACTAACACTTGTGAGTTCGATCGTGTGCTTCACCGAATCTTTAGTAAGCTCAACCTTCTCGTTCCTTGCAAGAACAGTCTGAGTAGACTGCATCGATGAAACATCTCCAACAGCATACGTTGCAGCAGCAGCAGCCGTGGTTCCACCACCGCCACCGCCACCACCAGAAGAACTTGATGAAGACGAGCTGCTGGTCCTTGCCTGATACATTGATAAACCAAGACCCTGCCCTGTTGGAATATTACATTCCGTAAAGGCTGAAGTGAATGAACAGCTCGTACTAGAGGTCACTTGGTAGCAGTTGGTCTGGTTGTCCTCATCACAGTGCCATAACTGATTACCAGTGTTAGGAATTCTCATCTTAATGTATTTACAGCCAAGTTCGTTGGAAAACTCCTGCCATTTATCCGTATCCATCCCCACACTCTGGGTTGTGATGTTGTAAACAAAGGCATTAGACAAGTTTCCATCATATGCTTTCATGATGGAACAGTTCAGGAAGGATATTGAGTAGCTGCTGTTCGAGTTGTTAACTACTATTTCAACGTTTTTTGTCTGAGACTGGTTGACTTTTTTCCCGTACGCGAATGTATCATTCGATATGTTAAGCGCGGGGATACTCATTGTCGTCCCATTTGGCATTGTTGGCTTGAACAAAAATGCCTTGAACGTCGCGGCAGTAGTAAAATTTGTACACTTGCTCGTGAGGCAGTTTCCACACAGGTCGCACATCTTGTACTTGAAATAGTACGTTCTATTTGACACGAGCGCGTAACCAAGAGTGTTCTGGGTCAAGTCTGCATCGTGCCATTGTGAATACTCGTTTCCTGTGAAAGAATCAAGCAGGTTTGGATCCTTGACCGTTGTATTGAGCGTTAGACAGTTGCTATCGTTCTTATAAAAGAGCACGGTTCCATTGGCTGGCTCTGTTGAGTCAAATGAGACCTTCGCATAATCAGGCAACACATCTACACTCTGCCATTTGATCTGCGGCGAAGTCTTATCTGTGGAATCACAAGTAAGCCCTTGTGTGCAGGCGAATGGATCATACTTGCAGCTAAAGTCAGCGCAATCAGTGTAACCATTTCCGTCGTTGTCTTTTCCATCAGCGCACTGAGGGCCTTGCTCGAATTGGACATATCCTAATTTGAGGAATTTCTGGCAGTCAGGATCTTGTTCTGCATCAAGGCCATCGCCATCATTGTCTGTCCCTGTTGCTGAGCAATCCTCGAATTTTGCATCAATTGAGCCCGGAGTGTAATATGAGGGCCCGGCTGAATCAATTGAGGCGTTGGTGCCATTCACGGTCAGGACATAAATACGCAGTGGAACTTTCGGATTTCCAAGGTCGTTCTTCTTTATAACAAGAATGTCAACGCCACCAATCCCTTCTTGAATAGCGCCCGGAGGGGCAAAGCAACCGTCGACCGGGCTGTTCAACTGGGCTGCGAACGGAACCCACGTGCCTGAAGAGCACTTGTAAGCGAATTTCTTATCATTTATAGTTTCATTATAATAGAGTTGATTAGAATGATTACTCGCATTTTGTTCATGGACGAATTTGTATTCAAATCCGGTAAGTGAAGCGTTGAATTCTGAAGCGCAATTATTAGTTGTGTTGCCATCCACATCAATGTAACGGTAATACTTGCCTGACCTGTTCTGGCTGTTCGCGTACACTTTGTTGCAGCCGACCAAATTAGTCATGTTTTTTACAGCAATGCCAACGTCCAGCGTCTCGGAAGAATCGTGGATGCCAAAGCCGACGACGTCAAGCCAAGGATCGTTGACATCACCAGAATCATCAAAGCCTAAAATCGTTGGAGGCGCATCAAAATTCATGTCTCCCTGGGCATTCTTATCAGATATTGGATCACACCAGCCTACTGTTGGAAAGCTTGCAAATTGGGCAGGATTTGGATGATAGAAGCAAACCGATGTCGTGTTCAGAGGGAAACCCGTGCCATTTTGTGCATTGCACTCGGTCAGATTATTATCGTGTTTTGTGCACAGGTAGGAATCGATCGCACCCAAACCTGCTGCGGAAAAACCGCCGCCTTCAAATCCAAACCCGCACGCCATATCCTGTTCACAATCAGTGTCAGCACAGTCATAAGAACCGTCATTATCTTCATCTCCTGGCAAAAAGCAGACTTCTACCGTCCCGTTGGGACTGCAGTAATTAAAGTTCGTGTTCCAAGTGCATTGGCTGCCGTTCGCGGCCGACGCATCGCATGTCGCGTTTGAAACACACGCAAAGCAGTTCGTGGCGCAGTTTGTCTTGTTGGCCAATGTAGAAGACATACAAACACCGTCTTCAGACGCGTTAAAGCTTCCAACACCGTCGGTATTTGACTGGAACGGATCTGGCAACCAGGTACAATTATTTGCACTCGCTGCGCACGTCTGATTCTTGAAGCAGCCAAAGCAGTTAGTTGAGCAATCCTTAAATCCGCCAAATGACACTCCCATGTCTGGATCGCAATAACCAAAAGTGTTTGGCGCATAGCTATCTGCAAAAAACTTACAGTAACCTACCGCTGAAGTGCTGCACGCTGATTGTGCCGCGGCCAAGGTTGGCCAAGCATCATTTCCGTTCTGCTCACACGCCCAGCAAGAATCATTACATGTTTCTTTTCCGAAATTCCCAAAAGCAAACTCACACCAGTCATACGAATCTGTCTTGGTCTGCCCGTACTCATTAGTGTAAGAATACGTATCTGATTTCCACGTGCCGCCTGCCGCTTGGCACGATACCTGAGTGTTGATGTCGAAGATATCGCCTCCCATACCGCCTCCATAAATCGCGCTATTTACAACAGAACATCTTGATTTCGCGCTTTCCCATTCACAAGGCATATAATAAAGAGTCGTCAGGTTAGTACACTGCGCTTGCGTCGACGCACCATCACAGAATGAGAACTGGGGTGTGGGAAGATCACTCTGCAGCTTAGTCGTGTTCGGCAAACACATTACACCCGTTACATTCCATGTACAGAGTGGAGACGTGTGCGGTTGATTATTGCAAAGCGAAGACTCATTGAAGTGGCTGCAGTTGATACCTGTGTTCCAATTGAAGCCTGGTTTTGGATCGCACAGTCCACCAGAATACTGGCACATTGTCGTGATATTGGTGCATCGCGGATTGTCATCGAATTTCGGGCAGTCAACGATGGGCTTTGCAATGATGCTGCTTCCAAATCCGGCAAACAGATCCATCTGTTTACAGGTTTGGAGCCAGAAATCCCAATAACAGGAGGCGCCATTCTGCGAAGCATTAAAACAGCTGGATTCAGTCGAGTGTACGGCGCAGCCAGTAGTAGGAGCATCGGCAAAAAGGTTTGATCCATTGATGTTGTACCGGTAGTCGATCGTGATGCTGACAACGACACTGTTAACGGTCGTGATATTCCGCGCGATAACGGCTGCGTAGGTTCCATTCGATGTTCTGACGGCAACACCATCACCTGACTGGAAGAAAGGGAACGTGGAAGCATGATAAAAAGTATTTCCAAAAGGGGTCGTATCATTAATACTTGGAACTTTATAGGTGGTGTTAATATCGACGTTTGGCCCGAGACCTTCTACTCCTCCCCCTGTCGCATTGAAGAAACCGTTAGTGGTTGATGTTGAAAATGCGAGCTGAATACCAGAACGATTATCCCACTTCATATCTCCTGTATCAGGACCTGTTAGCCCTGTAGAGAAATTGATAAACTGTCCGCCAAGGAGGGTGACAGTGTTCGACGTGGTTGCACCAAAGATGGCAGCGGAGACCGGAGTGAGGAATGATACGAAAAGCAGAAGTTGTATGAATCGAATTGGCCAGTTTTTCTTGGCCAGCAATATACGGAAATTCAAAGGTAAACCTCTCTTTTTATTCGATAGTCGATGATAAAAACATAACAGATATTTAAATTTTTGTAATTTGGGGGGGGTGATGCAAAATTGTGGCGAGTAGTGTTGATGATTTTGTATCTGGGGTTTGTTCTTACTCGGAATCGTAAAAGACAGAAGTATCACTTCGCGTCGATGATCAGCTTCCCTGACTCAGGATGGACGTATGCTTCTTCTCCCTCCCGAAGTTTGAGAAAATCAGCGATCTTCTTTGGGCTCCTGATCGCAAGACTGTTCCCCGTCCTTGTGATCTTTGTCTTGACTCCAAGCCCCCATATGCCTTTTTTCTTGGCAGCCGCTTCGACCTTTTGGGTCGTCTCAGCATCCGCGAAGGACTCTTTGCAGCTTGAGCATACCTGTGCCGGGAATTCTCCGAGCGAGACGCCAAAGAGTTTCTCTTCGATCTTTTTCGTATGGAGTGTTCCTTTTTCACAGACAGGACATCTTGTCATGATTACCACCTTGGTTTCACGGTGATCACAAAATGTGTGTCACCCACCTTCTTGTAGACAACGGTGTAATACCGGTAAATCGGATAGTATCTTATTCGGTTCCTGCAGTCTTTTTGACCCTTTGGCGATACCTTCTTCCACCTCTTGCTCTGAGATGCCGCGCATTACCGAATTTGGCGAGGCGGCGGTGCCGATTGTGCTCGTCGAGCTTTTCAACGCCCTTTACACTGCTCGTTCTCTTACTACATTACTTAGCCGGCTGTTTTTGAAACATGATCATGACATCCTTATCCTTGAAGCGCTCCTGCTTGAATGTCTGATAGACAATTCCCGTGTCCTCATCGGTGATTTTAATCGAAACAGCTCCTACTTTCTCCTGGATTGGTCTGGACCACGATGCAAGCATTCCCTTCAGTTCTCCATCGGTCCTGACGATGAGATCTATACGGTCCGCTTTCTGCAGCCCGGCCTCTTTGCGCAATGCCTGCACGCGCCGCATGATCTCGCGGGCGTATCCTTCTGCATCAAGCTCATGGCTTCGTGTCTTATCAAGATAGATGAAACCTCCCTTGAACTCCGCTTCAACATACATCTCAGGAACTTCGTGTTTGATGATCAAATGCTCCCGCCCGAGCTCAAATACCTTCCCATCACACACTAGCGGAAACTTGCCTTCCTTCTCGATGCGCCCAAGAATGCTTTCAGTCGAATGCAGAGCTATCTGCGTAATCACTTTAGGAGAATCTTCGCCGAATGCAGGACCGATCTTTCCATAATCTGCTTTCACGGTCTGCTTCACTTTTTCAAACTCTTCCAGCAGCACGAATTCTTTTACGTTTGTCTGCGTCTTGATCAGATCAGAAAGATCGAGCACGGCCTTGCGCAGCTGCGCATCCTTTGATGCAATAACGACTTCCTTGACCGGCCAGCGCACACTCAACTTCGCCTTCTCACGCGCGAACAAGACCGATTGAATGATATTCTTGGCGACGTCGAATTTTCGCTCAAGTTCAGCATCAATCGCCGGCTCGTCGACTTCAGGCCATTCAAACTGGTGAATGCTTTCAGTCTTGAGGCTAAATTCCTCTCGCATATTCTGATAGATCGCTTCGGTGATGAAGGGCGCAACAGGCGATAATAACTTCAACGACACAAGCAGACTATCATACATGGTCCAAAACACTGCTTCCTTCTCACCAGCATCTTCGGAGAGTGTCTTGTCTCGCGTGAGTTGGATGTACGTGCGAGAAAGCTCCAGAAATAACTCAGTGATTTTTGGAGGAATCAGATCAAGCTGATAATTTTCAAATAATGCAGAAACTTCTTTGAGAGTCGATGCGGTTTTGGAACGCATGTATCCCTCCTCAAGATCAAGCAGCACAGCACCTTTTCGTTCATCATCAAGGGCAAACCTATTCTGGCGATAGTAATCAATGAGATATTTGTGCACGTTCCAGAGAACGCCGAGATTCCGGTGGCGCAGTTTAGCTTCATCCCAGCTGAACCGAATATCTTCACCCGCCGTTGTTTCTAACATGTACAATCGCAGCGTATCAGCACCGTGCTTGTCGATGAGCTCGTAAGGAGAGATGACGTTGCCGAGTGACTTTGACATCTTCTCCCCTTCTACGTCTGTCAACATGCCATGCATGTACACTGCCTTAAAGCAGGGCTTGCCAAATGCAAGATATGACGCGACCATCAAGAGGTTGAACCATCCTCTTATCTGCTCTTTTGCCTCGGTGATGAAATCTGCAGGGAAGAGCTTCTCGAACAGGTCGCGGCGTTTTGGGTAATCGAGAATGCTCCACGAAAGAGTTCCAGCATCGATCCACACGTCGAGAACATCAGGAATCCGGCGCCGCAATCCGCCGCACTCGCACGAATACTCTACGCCATCGATCCATGGCTTGTGCAAGTTTTCCGGGGCGCGTCCTGCTTTTGATGCAAGCTCATCTGCTGAGCCCACCACATCATATTTTTGGCATGTGTCGCAACGCCAGATCGGCAGCGGCGTTCCCCAAAAACGCTGCTTTGTGATCGAATTGTCACGCAGGTTGTCAAGCCAGGCGCGAAATCCGTGTTTGCCGGCAAGCGGTACCCAGTGGATCTCTTCATTTGACTGCATCATCTCGACCTTGAGGTCTTCGACCTTGAAAAACCACTGTGGGGTTGTGCGAAACACGACAGGATTCTTGCAGCGCCAGCAATGCGCGTAATCGTGTTCGACCTTCGTCGAAGCTATCAGAACGCCTTTTTCTGCAAGGGCGTCGACAAACTTCTTATCATCCTTCTTCGCAACAACGCCGGCGAATGGCCCCATCTCGTCGGGAAACATGCCGTCTTCTCCAATCGTGTTGAAGGGAGGGATCTTGTTGCGATGGCCTACCTCATAATCCTCTGGGCCACAGCCAGGAGCGCAATGGACAAGACCTGAACCAGCACTCAACGTGACGTATTCTTCTGAGAGCACCACCGTATGCACTTTGGGATGTTTTGCTTTCAGTTCCGCATAATGGCGCACTTCCTTATGCCATGGATGCTCGTACTCAAGCCCTTCAAGTTCAGAACCTTTCACTTCGTCAACAATCGAATATTCCTTATTCGCTACAGCGCTGATCAGCGGGCCTGCAAGGGCTTTTGCAACAATCCAGATCTCATCGCCGACCTTTGCGCGAACATACTCAAGTTCGGGATTCACCATGATCGCGAGGTTGAACGTGATCGTCCAGGGAGTAGTTGTCCAGATCACCAAGTATTCATTTTTTTTGTGCTTCACCTTAAACTTGACAAAAATAGAATTATCGACAACATTTTGGTACTCGCACTCGTGCTTCGCCAGCGCCGTTTGGCATGATGCGCACCAGCTGATCGTCTTCTTTCCTTCATACAAGCGCCCCTTCTTGTGAGCCTGCTTGATCAGCCACCACTCACTTTCCATAAACTCATTCGTAATGGGAAAGCAGGGATTCTCAAAATCCATCCAGACGCCAAGACGCCACAAATCATCGCTCATGATTGCTGCCTTTTCGGTCGACCACTTCTCGCATTCACGAATGAAGCGCTCCACTCCAAACTTGACTATGTCCTCCTTTGTAGGGATCTTGTAGAGTTCCTGAACCTTGTGCTCGGTCGGCAGGCCGTGCATGTCGTATGCTGCACGATCAAACACATCAAAATGCTTCATGCGCTTGTAGCGGAGGACCATGTCTTTGAGAGAATTATTCCACGCATGGCCCATGTGAAGGCGGCCGCTCGTGTAGGGCGGCCCTTGTATAAAATAAAATTTTGGCCGCTTAGAATTCTTTTTCTTAATCTTATGGTACGTGTTTTTTTTCTTCCAGAACGCCAATACGCCCTCTTCTACATCTTTAAAATTATAAGATTGGATTGCTGATGCGGAATTTTGAGGCTGCTGGTCTTCTTTCATTTTACCTTTCATTTTACTCCACAATTTTACTCCACAGGCCATTTCTATGGGAACGCTTTTTCTTGGCTGGCTATTGGTTCTTTTGTGATCATTCGGCAAGGCACTCGTCAAAAGCTCGCGACCACCACCGGTCAGAAACCAGTGGCATGCTCGCCCTGCGGGGCTCGGGTCGCTCGCATTACAAAGAGCGAGCTTTTGACTCAGCGAATTTCACCAGTCCCAGACTGGTGGAATTTTAGCGCATTTAAAAAGATTGTGTGCTGGTTTAAAAATGAGGTGTATTTGTTTAGCTCTTATACTCACAGCACCGTCACGATACTCGTCATCTTCCGTTGTGATTTGCGTGGTGCAGTCATGCTTTTTGTGAATAATCATTCCTGCGCCGCCAGACATCCTTCAGCGTAAATCTACGCTGGCAAGATCGGGCGACGCTCGCTGCTGCGAGGTCACCCACGAAATATACCTGACGGGT
>JACRKM010000151.1 GCA_016219765.1 Candidatus Woesearchaeota archaeon | reverse complement strand
CCTTTCTTTTGTCCATGCAACTCCAGCGCACGAGCAACCTTATCAGGAGAGAAAAACCCCCACTTTCCATCATTGCCACCGTGATAAGTCGCAACAACACAATCACCTTTCTTGATACCTAGTCCTGGAATAGCCGTATCAACAACCCCAGAAATATCTTCCGAGTTTGCCGTCGACCAATCACTGTGCGGCCAATTCTCAAGAAGCAAATGCATGGGTGCAGCAAAGCCGCCTTTTTCTCGACAACCAACTTCCACCGCACGCTGTGCTTGCGGAATATTGTCAGCATAAACAGGTTCTCCACTATAAACGACCAATCCTCTTAAGACCATACTCATCATAATCAGCCTCCTCAGTTGTATGCATAAACGACGCTGAAGAGTTCTTAATAAATGTTTCGTTACTAAGCGGTAATAATGACGTTTTTTCTGAAATCTGTTATTCGTTCATCAGATGCTCAAAAAAGATAGCCCCGCCCTTTAAGGGCGTTGGCTCTTTTTTGGCGTCCTAAAAATCCGCAGTCAAAGAAAGTGCCCGTCAAGCCTCGGGATTTAGCCCGAGGTAGGGCGCTTTCGGCGGATTTTTATGACATTTAAAACCTGAAAGGCGAGCTTTCTGAAGCGAAAAGTATATAAATAACCAATATTTTGGTTTATATCAACCAATAAAGTGGTTCGGTATGATAACTGAAAAACAACTGAAAATGTTTGAAGTGTTTGCAAAGAAACCCTTTGCAGAGAACACGCGAAAAGAGATAAAGAATGAATCAAAAGAGAAGTCAAACAACGCCTTAGCTTTAGCAATAAATGCTTTGAAGAAAGAAAATGTTTTAATTGAAAAGAAAATAGGAAAATCAGGAATATTGACGCTTAATCTTGACCAGGACACGACTTTTTATTATCTTGCCTTGTGCAATAATAACAGGATTAATAATCTCGTTAAGCTTTCTTTAGAAACCCTAAAAAAAGAAATAACTGAAGAGACTCCTTTCTTCTCAATTGTGATTTTTGGCTCTTATGCTGTTGGAGAGCAAAAAAAGGAATCCGATTTGGATATTGCTGTGTTCATTGAAAATGAAGATAATCGAAAAAGAATTGAAGCTTTGGCAAACAGCGCCAAATTGAAAAGCACGCTTGAGATGGATATTCACATTATACCAAAAAAGGAAATGCTTGAAATGCTGACAAGCAAAGAGGAAAATCTGGGAAAACAAATAGCAAGAAAACATCTGGCAGTTCATAATCACAGAATATTTTATGAAATAATCAAAGAAGGCATACAGCATGGATTTCGAGCATAAAGTTTACCTCGCAAGAGCGCAAAATGAATTGAGCCTTTCGGTGATGATACAAAAAATTAGTGATGACAAGAAGATGCATAACGCAAAAGTATTCTTCAATAATATATTCAGGCTATGTGAAAACAAAAGTGGGAGAAAATAACGAGTGAAACCTGAGCAAAACCTCATGATACTTCGCAACTGCCGATATCTCATTACTCAGAACGCAAAGCGCGACATCTTTGAGCAGGTAGATATCGAGATCCAGGACAACACAATCAAGAGAATCGGCAAGAACATCGCGACCAAGTCTTCTGATGATTCTGGAGTTATTGACTGTTCTGAGCGGATCGTCATGCCCGGCCTTGTCAACACGCACACGCACCTTGGCATGCACTCCCTTCGCGGCATTTGCGATGATGCTGAACTTAAAGACTGGCTCTCGATCGTCACCAAAGCAGAAGAAACACTCGATGAAGAAGCAGTGTACGAAAACACCCTTGCTGGACTGCGCGAAGCGGTGCGCTTTGGGACCACCACTCTTTACGACTCGTTCAAGCACCCGCGTGCGCGAGTGCGCGCATTCGAGAAGATGGGCGTGCGCGGGCTTATATCAGCGTCAGTGTACAATAAAAAAGATCTCAAGGCAGCAGAACAATTTATTTCTACAATCAACTCTCCGCTGCTTCGGCCGGTCATCGCAGCGCACTCGATCTACATGACAGAGGAAAGCGTGCTCAGGGAAGTCATTGCAGTCAGCGACGACAAAAAGATCCTGCGCAGGATCCACGTCGGCGAAACGCGCAAAGAACGATTTGATATTCAACAACAAAGGGGAAAACTCCCCATAGAGTATCTCGAATCGATCGGATTCCTCGATCCCAAAGCACTATTGGTGCACTGCATCTGGATAACTAAAGGAGAGATCAGGCTCATAGGACGCGCGGGAGCGAAAGTTTCACATAATCCCATCTCAAACATGAAGCTTGCATCTGGCGGCGTGATGCCGCTAGTCGAGATGCTGCAAGAAAAGGTTGTCGTCGGATTGGGAACAGACTCGGTTGCTTCGAATAACAATCTTGATCTCTTTGAAGAGATGAAGCTCACTCCCCTCCTTCACAAACAGCACCGCTGGGACCCCAAAGTCATCACGCCGCAGCAAGTGCTCGACATCGTCACGGTCAATGGAGCAGCATGCCTAGGTCTTTCCGACGTGGGGAGCATCGAGATTGGCATGAAGGCGGACATCATTACGCTTGACATCGGCGAACACATGAGACCGGTAAACGATTTGCTGTCGAACATCGTCTACTGCGCGAATGGGAATGATGTGAACGATGCGATCATCGACGGGAAGGTTGTGATGAGGAACAAAGAATTACGGAAGGCATAATTAAGGTTCTCGCGGATTTTTGTGCAGATCAATGTGCTGTCTTTGTATGGCTGCTTTGTGATGCTTTTGTAGTTTTTTCTCCGACTCCAACTTCGTAGATCTTCAATACGCCAGTATGTTTATTCTCCATGATCTTTTCAGATGACTTGATCTTCAGACGCTGCTTGAAGATGGGGCCATCAAGAACAAGCGATTCGTACTCCCCGCCTTCGCCAGCAACATGAATCCCAAACTTTTTGTTAAGCCTTTTGAGATCATCCAGGGCTTTCTCGTCGATCCTCCGTCCCAGCCACGTTTCATCAAGCCCGTCAGCTGCGATACTCTGTATGATGATCTCAAAACCGCAGTCGATCATCTCGGCAAGCAGGCGGTCCTGACTCTTGTGCCAAAGTGGAGCGAATGTCTTGAGCCCCACATCTTCACAAATCCTGTTCACCCGCTCCTGCTGATAGTCAGAAGCGAGTGCGCCGACGACCAGCGCTTCCGCATTTGCATGCTTCTTTGCGTTATGCAGCGCGCGCTTAAGATCGTTCAGCTCTTCTTCTTTCTCTCCTGATGTCTTCTCACAAATTATCGGGATGCCGATTGCCTGTGCTTGCAAGACTGTAAGATGGATATTTGGCGTGTGAAACATCCAAGAGTCATCGCGGACAGGAATCAAGGCCACAAGACAGCGGACATCCCACCCTTGCTGCAATGCCCAATAGCATGAGAAAACCGAGTCCTTGCCGCCAGAAAACAACACTGCAACATTCATTTTTCAAGCAACTTTCTTCTTTTTCTTCCCTTCAGAAAGAGGCATGTCCTTCTGGATTAGCACTGAGCTCTTGTCCGAAGTGATCACGACTTCATCACCATCTTTGAAATCTGCGATTTTTGAAACAATCTCTGGCAAAACGATCCTATCGTCCTCGCGTTCAACTGTGGAAATTATCGACTTACTTGCGAGCAAGCGAGGCATCCCAAGCTCTGACATCATCCACTGTGTGCGTGATGAAACCGACTCTTGCTTGAAACGCATTGTCTCTTCATACAAGAACTTTGCAAGCTTTTCTGCAACAGGGATCCCTGTAGCATTTGTAATCCCCTGAAGCCCCGGACTGAGGTTCACCTCAATGACCAAAGGCCCATTTTTTGATGGCAATATGTCGATCGCGCAAACCTCTGCATGAACCACGCGCGCAACCTTGATTGCTAACTCCTGCATGCCTTTATCTATTTTAATCGGCTTTCCCGATCCGCCTGCATGAATGTTGGCGCGCTTTTCATCTTCGGTCGCCTGACGCTGCATCGCAGCAACAACCTCGCCCCCTATCACGATGGCGCGAATATCCTTTCCTCCTGTTTCAACGTATTCTTGAATAATGACCGGCTGGCGTAACACCATCAGCGCATCAAGCATCGACGATGCTGAACTGAATGAATCTGCAAACATCACGCCTTTTCCCTGCGTGCCATGAGGAAATTTCATTACAATAGGATAGTCAACCTTCTCAAGAATCTGCTTTGCGCCCTCAGAACTCGACGACACATACGTTTCAGGCATAGGGATCTGGTGCTGTTGCAACGCAAGGTGCGTTAACAGCTTATCGTGGCCGACGCTGAATGCATTCGGCGTGATTGGCATGTACACATTGTCTGCAAGAACCGTCGCGATGGACTGCAACAGCTGCATGTACTTAAAAGAACCTTTAAGATAAACGCAGTCGTACTCCTTAATCGGTTTGCCTTCATAGTATACTTCGGCTTTCTTGGAACCGAGATCAACCTCAATGGAACGGAGATCAAGATGATCGGCGACGTCAAAATACTTCCTGAGTGCTTCGTGCGTCCATTGTGAACTTACACTTCCCAAACTGATGATGGCAGCTTTCATCGATCAACCTTCTTTTGGCCTTTGCTGCTCGCGTCCACAAGTCAATTCACCGATGGAGGCTCTTTGACCGGATCGATCAAAAATCCTTCGTTTAGCACGTTCTGTCCAATTAGGACACGGTACTTCAAGTTCCCCCGATCTGCTAGCGTGAACTCGCGCTTTATCTCTTTTCCAGCAAGGATTATCTTCGCCTGCACGACGGGACGCAGACCAGAGCCTGTAGCTGAACGGACCATCTTTGTTTTCAAGATTGGACCGAGCGAGAGATCAGCTGCAAGCTTGATGTCGATTGAACTCTTGGTAGCGCCGGTGTCGATGCGGGCGAGCACTTCCTTCTGGCCTTTCGCGCCGACGACAATCACGGGCTCGATAAGCCCGATTATTGTCTTGTTCTTGTACTCGACAGTTATGTTGTCACGGGATCTTCCTAGCATATTTATCACATATATTATTTATCACTTATTATAATTGATCATGCGGATCTTTCACTTCGCTGTTTCTTGTGTTCTTTGAGTGCTTGGCGCACTTCATTCTTGAGAACTGCCTCTTGCTCTTCTACCGAAAGTTCAACGGGTTTCATTGTAGGAAATGGCAATACGTCCCGCAGCGAAGGTTGCTGCGTAAGGAGAATGATCATGCGATCGATGCCAATACCCATGCCGCCAGTCGGGGCCATTCCGACCTCTATAGCATTCACAAAGTCAGCATCCATTGGGTGGCGCTCGTCTGCACCTGCACGCATTTCCTTTGACTGCTCTTCAAGAAGCCTGCGCTGCACGACCGGCTCATTTAGTTCTGAATAGCCATTGCCGATCTCCCAGCCGTTAATGTACGGTTCTACTTTCTCGATTAATTCAGGATTACCGCGCTTTCGCTTACATAAGGGAGATGCTTCCTTTGGGTAGTCCATCACAAACGTTGGCTGGATAAGCTTCGATTCGCACAATTCTTCAAAGAGGCGAGTAATCACAAGACCGCGCGCAAATTCACCACGATATTCGATATTATATCCTGTCAACAAGCTCTGTAATTCCTGATCGCTTAGCTTGTCGACATCGATCTGTGCATACTCAATCAATGCTTGTTTGATAGTGATGCGCTTCCAGGGAGCTTTCAATTCAATGCGCTTTCCTTCGTACTCTATCTGGGTCTTTCCTAAAACCTTCATCGCAACATACTCAAACAGCTGCTCTGTGAGACGCATCATTTCATGATAATCAACATATGACTGATAGAATTCCATCATAGTAAATTCAGGATTGTGCGTCTTGTCTACGCCCTCGTTGCGGAAGTTCTTGCAAATCGTGTATACTTTTTCGTATCCGCCGATGATGAGCCGTTTGAGGAAGAGTTCAGGAGAGATTGAAAGATACAGATCCATGTTCCACGCATTGATGTGCGTCACAAACGGTCTTGCTTCCGCACCACCATAGACAGTTTGCAATAGCGGAGTCTCAACCTCTAGAAATCCTTTGCTGCACATGAATTCCCTAACCGCCTTGATGATCTGCGAACGCTTGACAAACACGTCTTTCACCTGCGGGTTCATAATCAAATCCACATAACGCTGACGATACCGCAGTTCAATGTCCTGCAAACCATGATACTTCTCAGGCAGCGGCCGGATCGATTTGCACAGCATCTCAAACAATGAAACCAAAATAGTCACTTCACCAGTCTTTGTCTTAAAAATCGTCCCCTCAACACCCACGATGTCACCAACGTCCGCCAAGTGAAGGATATCGTAGACCTTAGTACCAACTGCATCCTCGCGCAGATAAATCTGAATCCTCCCAGTCCCATCCTGCAGGTGCGCAAAGCTCGCCTTGCCCATCTTACGAAGTCCTACAATGCGGCCCGCTACTTTCACCACATCAGTTGTTTTTTCTTCAGCGGCAATGCTTCCATACTTTTCAAGAAGATAGTTTGCATTATGGGTCTTTCCAAACTCATACGGATACGGTTCAATGCCTTTTGAGCGCAGTTCAGCGACCTTCCGCAAGCGCTCTGCAACCAAATGATGCTCCGGCTTTTCAGGCGTGTTTGGCCCGTTATCTTCAGTTTTCATCGCTTTCACCGAAGCCGCGGGGCGTATATAAAGATTGTGGTGTATTGTTACACCCATAAAGATTGCCTTTTTCACGAAGCGAAAAAGACCAGCAAACCGAAAGGTTTGTGTTGCCACCAGTCTATTGACCGGTGGGGTCGTGAGTGATGGACACAGAAAAAGAAAACAAAAATAAAGAATTGCCTTGATTTACTAAATCTGAAAATTGAGGTCTTTATCGAGTGAATCCAGATCGCTCGTATCAAGATCCTGATCCAATGAATCAATACCTGCGATATCAGATTCAATCGTAGAAACCGACTTTTCTGTGCTGACTGTTGGAGTCACCAGTTGCGCAGCACTTGCGCCCGCGCTTGACGCTTTTGTCGCCTGGCCGGCATTAGTTGCGCCTGGCTTCGTCTGAGCGCAGCCAACAATCAGAAGCAACGCTATCAAAGTAAGAATCATCGCCAGTACGGCTGTTTTTTTCATCGTATCACTTCCATTTTGTTAATAATAACAATCGTTGTTTTTAAAATTTTCGTATTTGTTTAGCTCACTTGGTGCGTTCACACTTTTCACGACCAGCACCGCTCGGACGTGCTACGCACATCCTCGCTCATTTTCCGCCACAGCCAGCTCGTGCATTAATACTGCGTAGTTATAGCCGACATTCCCCGATGTGCCTACCCCATAAGGGAGTGCCTCCCTTATCAACCCACCTCGTAGTATTTCGCTTCGCTCAATACTACTCAAGGTTCGTCGTTCGGTTGGAGCGCAGCGGAAATCGGACTTGAGATCGAGTGCCAGCGGATCGATCGCCGCTGGGGGCGTCCAACTTGTCGGCAGTGATAACGAAATATTCCGCCCTCGCAAGAAGGCGGTGGCGGAAAATGTGCTGGTCGTGATTAAGCAGATAGCTAAACAAATACAAATTTTCTGTCTATTTCGTTGTTGCAACATGACAAAATGATTCAAAAATATAAATTTAAAAAAGAAAAAAAGAAATTATTTATGTCGAGCTCGCTTCTGCTGAAGTTTCTGCACTTGCGGATGTATCTGCAGAAGCATCGCCAGGCTCGGCTTGGGTTGTTGATGTTGTAGTTGTATCGCTCACTGCTGAATTTGCTGCTGAAGCTTCGGCCATTATTTCTGCTTCACCTGCCACTTCAACACCTTCAACTTCCACCGCTCCCTTATTTGCTGCGCGGATCTCCTTCAAGATGTCCCTGATAAGAGCTCGAGCATCCCGAAGCGCTGCTTTGGCGTCTGCGAGGTGCTTTTGAACTTCGTGCGCGACTGCATCAACGTCTTCGGGAGTTGTTGCGGACTTGAATTTGGCTAGCGCAAGCTCATAATGTTCAGCGGCTGTGTCTAGCTTTTCACTGAAGGCGTCGAGCTTTGCATCAAGTGCACTCACATCAGCGCCTTTTTCTGCGAGCTTGTCACGAATCTTGTAGAAACGCTCTTCAAGCTT
>JACRKM010000149.1 GCA_016219765.1 Candidatus Woesearchaeota archaeon | reverse complement strand
TTTTCGATAATAAGGGAGGCACTCCCTTATGGGGAAGGCACATCGGGGGATGTCGGCTAGCGAGAGGCGCATTCACTATCACGAGCTTGGCGTGGTGGTGCAGGCCTCCTGCTGTCGTCACAACTCTTAGTGGGCGCGCCGCAGGCGTGCCTGCTCTTGAGATGATAAGAGCTATGCTCTTATTGAGCGAGCGCGTCGAGCCTTGCGGTGCCGGCTTGTCAAGACTTTCTACAGAGCCCATGAAAACCCAAAATATATAAAGCAAAAAGATTCATCCTTAATCGTTTTTCAGACCAGCGAAAAGATACAAAAGAGCGTGATTTATGGGACTTGTCAAGATCAACCAGCGTGAACGTGATAAACTTCTCAAACGCGCAAAGGAGCATATCTTCTCAACAGGCATGAATGACGCTGCTGCGACGCTCGCGCAGGCCAATATGCAGTATGGCCTTGCTAAGATTCACTGGGTTCAAAAAGAGTTTGGCTTAAAGCCCGACGCCACATTTATCGGCACTCCCGATGAGACCATCACACGCAACGTAAGCAGATGGAACCGGGGAGTATCGTACGGCGGAAAAGTCTCGTGGGGAACAGGAAAAGAGAAACTCATCGTTCTTGACGTGAAACCAAACGCGTGCGGGATGGTTGTCGGAGCGCTTGGCGATTTTCCGACCCAACAAGAACTGCTTTCGCACATGTACAAACTGCAAAAGAAAGAACGCTACATTGATGGGGTTAAACTGCAGTGGGACTTCAATGCCGGCAACCACTTCATCGACGTCTTCAAGGTCGATTCAATCAAAGGGAGATACCCGCAGTTCATGACGATTCTTCACGGCGGGTGCGGAGAGCTCAAGCACGACAATGTCAAGGGATTTGGTTTCTATTTCGATGAGAGCCCTCTTCTGCAAAGTATGCTAAAAGAGGTTGATACGCCCTGGGGAGTCATGCATGTTCTGGAAGGAAGCAACGCGACAGAGTACATGAAGTTTCACGACTACGGAATTGATTTTTCCCAAAAACGCCGAGTGGTTGCGTTGAAAGAGATATTTGGAACGAAAAAGATTCTTACGAACAAGCCGCACCAGTACATGTTAAATTATAATGAGATTTTGCTTGGGTGTCAGCATGTCGGCGATTCCAAAGAGCTGCATCCTGTCTCGATCAGGGCTGACCTGCCATCATACTTGATGTTTGGCAAGAAGAATTTCACTAAAGAACAGATTCAGAATCTGGGTTGGGAAGAACGAGCCTGCCACGTCGGTGCTTACAAACGGTTGCGCAACGCGAACCTCCTGCCGCATGGAGGTGGGTACAGTTTTCCTGACAGTCTGATGCTAAAGAAGATTTATGAGATTGGCGGGCAGCGCTTTTTTGATATCCGCATGATAAATGAAGGTGGTCGGAAAATCATCCGTGACCCGCATTCTATTCCCTACAGTTACCGCGGCAATGAAGTTGCGCTCAAGACAGTCGAGCTTGGTATGGGCGAGATCGCGGCAGAACTCCACCCATTGTACGCATTGAGTGTCTGATGCATTAACTGGCTTGATATATCGAAATCATTTTATCTCTTTTATGAAACGCTCAAGCATCACTTTGAAGAAATTATTGCAGAATGCCTGCGAATATGAGAACTCTTTGGCATAAAGCCTCATCAGCGGTCTGCAGTTTTGTTCGCAGTCTTTCACTTGCGTTGGATAGCACATTTCTATAAACTTACGCAATTCCTTTGCCTGTTTTGTTTTCATCCCGCATAGCGGAAGGAAAACGGCAGCGACGTATGCTTCAACGCGCGCAGCACTTACGAGCAAATCAAGATCACGCCGCACGAGACGATGCAAGAGCCGAAGGTTGATTGGTGCCTGGCAGAGTTTGTTGTCCGAAAATCTGCTTTTGTAATGAGCAACCACATATCTTTCGTAGCCGCTCTCGATAAGCGCGGTGGTCGCGTATAGGTCCTTTAGCAAGAGTGTTGAGATGAGACCAAGTTCAACGAATGTCTTAACGAGCGCGTCGGCAGAGAAGCGCGGATGATGCATGTGCGCCACCTTTGAAAGGAACGCTTTTTGAAACGCTTGGTTGATGTAGTCAGTAAGTCCCTCGTTTTGTTGCTTGATGTGCGTTAATTCGTGAAGCAGCAAGCCAACCAGTGCATCAGGATTCTGAAGCATGGCGCGATTGAGCACAAGAACGATTATTTTGCGCCCTCTTACTTGTGTCGAGAATGAGATTTTGTTGAGGGAGAAGGCCTGTTTGACGAGGCTCTGCGTGGCGTACGGAAGCCGGCGCAGCACAAGATGAAATTTCCGTGGACTTTCGACAGCATAGATTTCGAGTCCTGCAGGAACCTTGATCAGCTGGCTGGCAACGGCGATCGCGCGCTTTACTAATTGACGATCGACCTTGCCAACAAAATACACCTTCATCGAATCAACCACAGCACCGTACATTTCTCCGCATGTTGTTTGCCTGGCCACGCGCATTTCTGTCGTGTGTTTATTAATAAATGTGTGTTGTTATTGAACGATGGTGTACAAAAACCACTTTACAGGTTAATACCTCTTCTTGAGCAAAGAGGGTTGGTGCGAAAATAAGCACCCTGTTGATAATACTGGCAGGCACCGCTACACTACGTTGCGCTTGTTTAACACCGCGCCAAGCTCGTGATGACGATAGTCAATCAGAATTGCCGACATTCCCCGGATGGGGCAACCCCCTTGTCGGCGCGTTTGTGTTGCTTTCCATCTCTCGCAGAAAGGCGGCGGTGTTAAACATGCCTGCCGTGCAAAAGCAAATAATTTCGCACCAACCCCTTTAGCAAAGAAAGGTTTAATAATCCTGAAAGACAATGCCGTGACATGACAAATTCTCAAAAATGTGCTCCTTCGGATCACACAACAACGGTAGCGCAGCTCAAAGAAGCAGTGGATAAATTTCGAACAGCGCGTGACTGGAAGCAGTTCCATAAGCCAAAGGATCTTGGCGTTGCACTGGTGACGGAAGTTGGGGAACTGCTTGAGCATTTTCGCTACAAAACCGATAATGAAATTACAACATACATGTGTGATCCTAAAAATAAGCGCGAGGTTGAACACGAACTGGCGGACGTCATTAATTTAAGTCTGTTGCTTGCGACAGAACTAGATATAGATGTTTCGAAAGCGTTCTTTGACAAGCTTGATGAGTCAGCAAAGAAATACCCTGTTCACCTTGCAAAGGGCAAAGCGTCAAAATATACTGAGTTTAAGGATGTAGTATAAATAAGGGTGTAATGTAAAGATCCCTGGAAAAATCTTTAGTCATGAACATTACTGAACATAATGCAAAGGAGATTTTGAAAAAGGAGGGCGTGGCAGTACCGAGAGGAGTGGTGATCGATCGTCCTGAACAGATCGTCAAGGCGATCCATCAAGTGCCGGGCTTGCACGCGGTGCTCAAGGCGCAGATCCATGGCGGCCATCGAAAGAAGTCCGGCGCAATTCTGATCAGCAATAAATCGCGCGCGCAAGCCGATGCAAAAAGATTGCTGGGAATGAATGTCAAAGGAGAAAAAATACGCGAGCTTCTCGTTGAACAGAAACTGGATATTGAGAAAGAGCATTATCTTGCCATTACTCTCGACGGCTCATCGGAAGAGATAGTGATTATGTACTCACCATGGGGAGGTGTCGATATCGAAGAAGTTGCGGCGTGGGACCCGCGCAAAATCACCAACGTTCGGTTCACAATTCCACCGGCTGACGGGAAGCGCGAGAATAAATATGCAGGGAATGAAATCAAGAAAGTAAACCTTGCACAGTTGAAAAAAGAGTTGAAGGAGAATAAAATCCCAATCGAAATCAGCAATCTTTGCGCCACATTGATGGAACTGCTCTACAAACATGATGCGCTTTTGATCGAGATCAACCCTCTTGCAGAAACAAAGAGAGGGTTTGTTGCGGCAGACGCAAAGATGATCATCGATGATAACGCGCTCTATCGCCAGCCAGCACTCGAACCATTCGCAGATGAGAATCTCAGCCCGCTTGAAGCAAAAGCACGAAAAGACCATGTACAGTATGTCGACCTTGATGGCGATATCGCAGTTATTGGAAACGGAGCAGGCTTGGTGATGGCGACGCTCGACATGATCGATGCGTTTGGCGGCAAAGCAGCGAACTTCCTCGACGTGGGGGGCAGCGGTGCAGCGCTTGAAGCGCAGAAGGCGTTGTCGATCGTGCTTTCAAAACCCAACGTTCACGGTCTCTTCATAAATATTTTTGGCGGTATTACACACTGCGATAAAATCGCTGAAGGGCTGATCGCTTACAGGCACAAACACAAGCTCAAAATCCCGATGGTTGTACGGATGATTGGAACACGCGAGAAGGAAGCCAAAGCACTGCTGAAAAAGAATGGCGTGCAAGTGTTTGCTGAGATGGAAGCTGCTGCAAAACAAATAGTGACATTGGTCCATAGGCAGAAAGGTAGAGAGAAAAGAAAATGAGATAAAAATAAGATTGAGATAAAAATGAGATGATAATCGGGTGCAACTATGATTATTGGCTGTATCAAGGAAGTTAAAACCGCGGAGAATCGTGTTGGCCTTATTCCAAGCGGCGTTCGAAAACTTGCAAGCGCAGGACATAAAGTTGTTATCCAGCGAGGAGCGGGAATCGGTGCAGGATTTGGCGATAATGAATACAAGAAATCGGGCGCAACGTTGGCCACAAGAGCAAGGTCGGTTGTTGAACAATGCGACATTCTCATAAAGGTAAAAGAGCCCATTCCTTCAGAATATGCTCTTCTTGATGCATTCAAAGGAAAAACATTGTTCACTTACTTGCATCTTGCCGCAGCAGACAAGGAACTTACAAGAAGACTGGTCAGGAACAAGATTTCTGCAATCGCCTATGAGACTGTTGAAGACAAAAAAGGAGGCCTGCCGCTGCTCAAACCAATGAGCCAGGTTGCTGGCGTTCTCTCGATCCAGTATGCTGCGCAATATCTTCAGAAGAAGTATAATGGCCGAGGAGTTTCACTGGGCAATATAGAACACGCGACGCCTGCGTGCGTTGTTGTTGTCGGCGGTGGTGTTGTTGGCTCGACGGCTGCGCGCACTGCTGCAGGTCTTGGCTGTAATGTCATGATTCTTCAGCGTAAGGGACCAACGATCGATTTTTTGAAGAAGTATTTTCAAAAGGAACTAGGCCCGCTGGCAAAAAATCTCAAAATTGTTGAATCAAATGAAAAAAGCATTGCACAGGCAACAAGAACAGCCGATGTGCTTGTCGGTGCAGTGCTTGTCAAAGGAGCAAAGGCCCCGAGACTTGTAACCAGAAAGATGGTGCAATCAATGCAAGATGGCGCAGTTGTCGTCGATGTTGCCATCGATCAAGGGGGCTGTATCTGGGGATCACGGCCAACGACGCATGAAAGTCCTGTTTACCCGATTGACAAGAAAATTTACTGCTGTATCACTAATATGCCAGGCCAAGTGCCGCGCCAGTCAACGCAGGCACTCACATATGCAACGCTGCCGTTGCTATTGCGCATGGCGGATAATGGAGTTGAACAAACACTGCGCTCTAACAAAAATTTTGCTAAAGGCCTGAACACCTTTGACGGGAGCATTTCGTATGAGGCGGTGGCAAGGGACCTTGACATGCAGAGGCATTACAAACCATTTGTCTAATATGCGAGAAAAATACGCGAAAAATAACCTGAATATGAATGAGCATGGAATCGGGCACCATCAAACGGATCATGTACTGGTCTTCAATAATCCTGTTTTATGCACTGCTCCTCTTGTTTGGAATCGCCACGCGCGTCCACATTGTTTCAAAGTTCTTTCTCGTGATGTGCACTGCTCTTTTGAGTGCGCATTTTAGGCCGCGCAAGCCTTACGCAATCAAATCATTCGTGCTTGTCATACTGGTTGGCAACTTTGTGGGGTACGCGCTCGCGCTCTCAACATTCACGTACGTCCTGCTATTCGGTTTTTTCGTGGCGGAGTATTTTGTTCTCTGCGAAGTGTTCAGAAGAAAGATTATCGATTGGGGCAGCGTTGATCAAGTACCACCAGTACCACAAAGATTGGAGACTAAGGTATCTCAAACTGCTCTAAAAAAATTGCGCCGGTGAAATCGATGGGCATTTTCATCAATAAGAAGACGAGATCGATCGTGCAGGGCATTACTGGCAAGCATGGAAGTTTTCACACGCGACTTATGCGCGCGTATGGGACAAATATTGTTGCAGGCGTCACGCCGGGAAAAGAAGGCCGGGACGTTGACACGGTTTCTGTGTACAACACCGTGAAGGCGGCGCTCCGAAATCACAAAGCCGAGTGGTCTGTAATTTTTGTTCCAGCGCCTTTCGCAAAGTCTGCAGCGTTTGAGGCGCTCGAGGCAGGATTAAACATTGTAATCATAACAGAGAACATTCCAATTCTTGATTCATTACAGATAATGTGGAAAGCAAAACAGCTCAAGCGTGTAGTGATCGGCCCGAATTGTCCTGGAATCACGAGCGTTGATGAGTGTAAATTAGGCATCATGCCTAACCATATCTTCACACGAGGAGATGTTGGTGTCGTATCACGTTCAGGAACGCTAACGTATGAGATTGTACACCAGATTACACGCAGAGGCCTTGGACAGACGACGGTCGTTGGAATAGGCGGCGATCCAATCGGCGGTGTTGATTTTGTTGACGTCCTTGAACGCTTTGAGCAGGACGCGGCGACAAAGCGCATTGTCTTGATCGGCGAGATCGGCGGCGACTTTGAGGTCAGGGCCGCCGACTACATCAAAGAACACGTAACAAAACCAGTGGTAGCATATATTGCTGGACAGACTGCCCCACCAGGAAAACGCATGGGGCATGCAGGAGCGATCATTATGGGCGACAGGGAGACAGCGAAAGCAAAAACCGACGCACTCGCCGAGGCGGGGGTTCCTGTAGCAAAACTTCCTTCGGAAGTAGCGAAGTTGTTACAAAAAGGATACTAGTATAACAAATCACGAGAAATATTTCCCATCCTTTCTGCCACCCGACATTTCTGGGACTGGGTCAAAAAGCGGAAGGTTCAATGCCCTCTTTAGGACCGCCTGCTTCTCAAGTTCAGCTTCTACATCCACCATCGCAGCGCACTTATACGATTGTGCCTGCTCTTCATGGTATCGGCGGCTGATTTCTGATACTGCGATGATCAGAAGATCTTCTGCACAGACAAGATGAGAAGGATTCTTTACGACGTACAGGTCGCGAAGGCTTGCGCCGACGGGCCCAGCGATATCGTACGCTCCAGATTGCATATCGGAGTCATCCGCCGAGCGAGCTTCACTGCCTTCAATGGCCAACAGAGCTCCCGCATCTGCATCGATAATCACTTCAAGATTCTTCTCGTCAGAATGAATCTGTGCAAGAGCAAAGGGACGCAAGTGGTCGTCAGGCATTACGCGCTCAACAGCTGTGATCTCAATGAGCCGCTTGTAGAATGCAGCAGCACGCTCGACGAACGGCCGCATATCCAGGTTGAGCATCCTGATCTGCTCTACATAAGCCTCCGACGATTCATAAATCTCTGCATACACGCACTTGATATCTGTTTCATTGGCGTTCTTGATGGTGACCATAATATCAAGAAAATTATCGGCTTTCTGTTCGTGTTGCTTAATACCTCTAACACCGACATTCACTTGGATTCCCAACTGCCCACTCAGGCCAACTGCAACCTTATCAAGGTTTTTTTGAGCTTCTTCTATAGTTGCATCGATGGCACCCATATATGCACTGACTTCTTTTGTGCACAGCCTGTATTGATATTCAAGCGCCCTCACATAGTCTCCGCTCTTCATGTCTAAAGCTTCCGGTGGTATGACCTTCAGCCTATCATCAAGGCAGGATATCCTGGAATGCGCCTTTATGCGTTGATTTTTTCTGAATTTTTTACTGTTCATGCTTTTTTTGCTATTCATGTTGTAGCCGCACACGTATCACACACATAACATAACTATACAAGCATCACTGTCTAAGAACACCCGATCAATAGTAGCAGGGAAGCAGGCTCCATTTAAAAAGTTTTGCCTTCATCAATACCATTCAGTTAATTACTAGCTTCTCGTTATCCTCCTTCTTCTCTACTGCAGACTTTGCACGGCTCATCTTCGGGTACGTGCCTGGATCCATGAACACTTTGCCTGCCTTAACCGCGATCCCTTTTGGTTTTTTCTGCATATCTTTAGAAATCATCACCGCTTCGCCGATAGATACCAATTCTTCTTTTAGCGTCACTACTGCAACAAGTTCACCGACCTGAATGTCTGAGTGCACTTTTGAAATGCCAGGAACGCCAAGATCGGCACCATGGCACAGCGTATCAACTGTCGTGTC
>JACRKM010000147.1 GCA_016219765.1 Candidatus Woesearchaeota archaeon | reverse complement strand
GTGTAGAATTCAGGTTCTGGCATGATTCCTGCGCCGTTGCGTAATCCTGCTTCTCGAGCTTTTCGGATATTTGACGGGTTAGAAAAGTAATTGGGAACGTGGCCGTACACAACAACTTTCTTACCACCTTTAGATTTTCCAGTCACACGGACACTTGGTGTCGTCAACCAGTTTTGGAAAAGTGGAGAATCTTTTGCTGCAGCAATACGAGCATCAGCAACTTCAGGTATGTAGAGTGGATTGTGTTTTGCTTTAATGCACTCGTCAAGTGCGGTTTCTACGCCATTAGCTTGCAACGCTTCAAAGAACTGCGCTTCAACCATTTGCATTCTTGGAATGAGTATTTTTTGAGACATGATATCTTCCTCCTTGCTTTTGATGTTTTTCACGCCTAACTTCGCCACTTCTATACTTTTTGTTAAAATGCACTCATTTTCCACCGGTCTATTGACCGGTGGTCATTCGGTAGTCAAAAGCTCGCTATTTGTAAATGCGAGCGACCCGAGCGAAGCGAGCATTCCACCCATCTTTGACTGGTGGTGGTCGCGAGCTTTTGACATAAGAAAAAATTAAACGTAGAATGTTTGGGGAGCAGCCATCTTAGGCACAGGAACCTTTACTTTGACGTCTTTGCCCCACAGACACCATCCAAAAAGTTTGAATTTACACACGTGCTCAGTGACCTCAACGTATTCTGGCATTTCTGCGTAAACGACTTCGATTACGCCATTCTTGGACGCTTGGCTTTGTGGTGTTCCTGCAACCGATGCTGCTGCTTTGTCTTTTGAAAACTTGTTCAGAGTTTCCTTGAGGAACTGCTGCTTGAGTGTTTCCTTGCTGAAAAAGTAATTTTTTGCAGACTCTTTGTCGTCATTATTCGTTGATTTTGATTTCTTTTTCTTAGACGAGCTTGAAGAGCTGCTGCTTGTGCTGGTTGAGCTGCTCGGCGTGCTGGCAGCCGGCGCAGTTACTGTGGAATTGTTATCAGGAGTGACTGGGCGCTGATCATCGCGTGACCGGCTTGCAGGCAGGTCAACATGAACGCCAATGCCGCGCACATTATTCTCTTCGTTTGCTTCGCTGATCATGTTCCATGGATCGACGGCAAATCCGACTGTGAAATCTTCGCTTTGTCTCGCTTCGAATGTGTATTCAAAGTTTACGACGCGAATTTCTCCAGGGTGAAGGTTCAATTCCCGTCCTGTCATTGCATAATCGGTTGTTGAACCAGCGATAACAAGGGGTGGTGCGTTGTTTGATGCATCAAATTCGCCAGGGCGGGTGAAGAATCCCCATTCAACTGTTTCGAGCAGTTCATCTCCGTTGTTTTCTATGAATACCTGGACCAGTGCAGTTTTTCCGCTGGTGACCCTTTCGTCATCTCTGCCAGGAGTTACAGAGATTCTATTGACGCGGACGTCTGCTGTAGGTGTTGGCGTTTCTCGCAAATCATTGCGTGGCGAATCTCGCGGGTTCTCGCGCAGTGGATCTTGCGGATCTTGTGGGTTTTCGCGGGAAGGCTCTTGCGTGCTTAGTCGTGCAGGTGCAACATTAAGCGAAACGTCCACCCGATTGTCTTCTTCGTTTGATTCTTCTATGCTGTTTTGCGGGTCGACCATGAATAAGAGCCAAGCATCGCCAGAAAGTGCGGGGTCAAATGCGAACTCAAAGTCAAGCGTTTGTTCATTTTGTGCTGCAATGTAGGAGATTACTCCAGTAATCACGCGGCCATCGGACCCTTGTGCTTGCCAAGAGACGTCTTCGAGTCCATTAGTGCCCTCGTTGACGATAAGGGCGCGGAATGTGGCAGGTTGCCCTGCAACCGGAGTTCCGTCCGAAGAGATGCTTATTGCAGCAAGGTTTGTGTTTTCCGGCTGGTTTACTGAATCAGGCACGGGCCTTGCAAGAGCAAAGCTCGACATAGTAAGTAGAAGCATTGTAAGTATGGCAGATAATGCACTAAAACGTTTTGTAGTCATGTTTTTACCCCCTTATACCATTTCGATAATTCATGATGATTATTATTGAGTAGTGAAATAAAGAACTCCCTTATATACTTTGTGTATTTTTTGTTACCAAAAAGTGATTAATTAGGTGAAATTTAATGCGCTTTGTAAAAATGAATTAGAGAATAACTACTATAATTCAATAAGATCAGAGAATGTCAAGATTTTCAAATAATAACTTAATAATATTTTACAGAAGTACGATATTGCGACTACTGCTCACTGCTCTTTTTTTGCTGCAGTGGAGCTGTTTGGATCTCCGTAATCTTCTTCAAGTATGCATCAAATTGCTGCTGCGCCATTTTCAGAGTTTCAACAGAGACCGGATCTGGGTTTTTTCTGTTGTATTTATAGTACTCTGTTGTGTTTGTCCCAACACGCACTTTAACGTGATCCACTTCCATGTCATTATCATAGTCAATGTACGTGATCCTGTTGCCATTTTGGAAAGTAACGAGGAGTACATTATCGCCAGCACCGGTCTCGTAGAATTCGACGGAATCACCTTCGATCTTTCCTTCAAAGTGATATTCAAGGTGTCTGTTGCTCCGGCAGGAGTTATTCCCCAGGCTAAGCACTGAACCAAGCAGGATTGTACTCAATGTTTTATGCGGTGCCATGTTAATTTTCTGGTTTTGATCCCATCAAATAAGGATCTCCAAATGTTGGCACTTCCAATGTGTAGGACCGTCCATTAGAACTCTTGATTCTAAGTCCCTCAAAATTTCTACATACGTCATACATCAAAAGTGATGTCTTACCATCAGCACAAGTAACTTCAAGTCTACAGAAGTCAATAGAGGCTTTTTTTACTATAAGTTCAAGTTTTATTGAACATCCGGTTGCTGCAGCTTGTGTTTGGTGCAAGGTTTTAACCTCAGGTGTATCACATCCACTTAATGCAACTGTTCCACCAGCAAGAGCCAGAACTTTAAATCCTCTCTGAACTGCTTGATATATTCCTTTCATTCTGTAACCTCCGCGTTGGTTTTATGCATGGAAATAGCACCGAATTATAAATGTTTTGCCATTCCTGAGAAGAACACGGCGACTATATTTTCAGCTGAACAAATACGTTTCTATCGTTTTGTAAAATTAGCACGCAGGAACGCTGCCATCGTGGGGTTGCCGAGCCTCTCGTGGATCTTGGCCGCGACTTCGTACTTGTTTGTGATCATGCAATACTCAGCAATCGGCATCAAGACGTGTTCGGGAAGATTGAAGTGTCCGCGTTCAAGTGCAGCAAGGGCCTCAATCTTTTTCCCCTGGCGGAAAAGTTCATCTGATGCGCGCGTGAAGATGATGTCCTGCACTTCCCGCGGAAGCATCGATACATCTACATTGTCCACACCGCGCGCAATGACGGTCTTAACGAGTGGTCCGATGGTGGCTTCATTGATCATGGAGATGAAAGGGAGGCGGTTTTCATATAAAAATATTCGCCGTCTTTAGATGGTGCTAAAACATGATGCAGACTAAACGTGATATAGATATCCTCAGAATGCATTTATCTGATCTTTGTAGTGGATTATCATAAAAATCGGTCGCATGCGTCCTACTCCACACTAAAGTGCAGAGTTTGAACGGACGCCTGCATGTATAAACCGATTTGTCAGAAACCTTTGGTTTCTGAGCATGCTCAGAAATGCTTTGCATTTCTGACATTTAGGATGCCAAAAATGTCGCCCTAAAGGACGGGGTTTCAAACCCCACACAAAAATGTTTGGCGACATTTTTGTGCATGACTAGTGAATTATGCTGTCTTTCTTTAGTCCGATTATCTTTCTCAGCCTGTCGTAGTATGCATGGTCTCCTAAGTGGACCTCTTTGAATTCTCCGTTGACTATCTTTATGACGATGCATCTGTTGGATGCGCCTATCTTTTTTATGAAGATCACGCAGTCTTCCATTTTTGGCGCTCGTAGCGCTCTTATCTCTCCTCTCTTCAGCGCCTGACACCAACTCAGCAGTGTATCGTCGATATTCTTGATCAATGCAGCATGGCTGTCAAAATCTTTGTTGAAAGCTATCTGATTTCCGAATATACGCATAAGTTCTTGTTTTAGTTGCCTGGAGTCCATATTATCTGCACTCATCCCTCGTCGAGCTCAGAAGCTCACTGTATATAATCAGATTATCGTTTACCTTGAAGCTTGCGATATCTTTTTTTAGCTGTTTGAGGAATTTTGTCAGTGCATTGTATAGGTATTAATAAAGCTTTAATATCAGTATTACTTTTCATTTTTCAAAACCTTTAATTAGCTAAATTTGGTAATAATTTTTGTACTTTGCCGACTAGCTCAGCT
>JACRKM010000146.1 GCA_016219765.1 Candidatus Woesearchaeota archaeon | reverse complement strand
GTTCTTTATCATTTGTGGAGAAGTTTTTCCAACATTGAGTTTGCCGCATCTATGCGTGCGTGATTCTCTGCGATAATAGTGCAAAAAATCGTGTGAATATCTTCACGCAGCAGATAATAGAAACTCTCGTGCCTCTCGTTTTCTGCTATCTGGTTTTCTGCCACCTGTTGCGGCGGTTGCTGCGAACAAGCGTACTCATCATCCATTGCAGTTACTTTCTTGATTGCACAATACCTTCCCATAACGCACCAAGATTGTTGACATTAATCGCTCCAGAGCCGCTGATCGCCCGAAACGTGTTCATCAACATGATGAACTTTGGATCAACACCAACCGCGTCCGCTTGTCCCTTCATTGATTCCCCATCAATTCTCGCTTTCACCTTGCCAAGAATAGCGTCGCGAAGACCATTGTCGGCTGATGCACTGCTGCCTTGCGGTAAATCCCTGCTAAACACAAAGCCAACGGAATACATCATCAGTTCCTTCGCATCAACCGGAGCCAAGCCATCAGCAATCAAGCGCTGCATTGATTCGGCCATGAATTCCTGGAGCGCGTTGGCCTTTTTAGCCAATACCACTGCCTGCGCTTCGCCGACACGTTGCGTCTCAAATGCGGCCGCGGCAGCAAGCTGGAGATTATTGTACAATTCCATGTCCGACTGCATGACGGCGATTTCTCGCAAACGCTTTGTCATGATCTGCGTCTCTCGCTCGACCGCCTCTGCAGTCCAATGCAGTTTCACCATCCTATTCTCTCCTTCTTTTTGAAGAACCATTTTATCCTGTTCTAATTCGTATGAGACATTTGGCATCTCGATCGTCGGTAGTCTGGCAACAGCTACAGAAATTCCCCACGCACTCGTTCCAGTCTCGATTGCACTTCGTATAATGTCGCTAAGCTCCTCGCGTTTTATCTTGAGATCTTCTTGCGTATACTTTGTAGTGATTTCGTGTGTTGCTGCTGCTTTGAGAAGTTCGTCAATACCATAAGAAACACTTTCGGGAGCAACCATCATGTACTTTCCTGCATCTGAGACGCGCACAGTTAGATCCATCTGCAGTGAAAAACCATAATTATCCTTCGTAACCACTTTCGTCTTCACGCCGTGTACCTGTGCCTGCATATCCACCTTCGCGATCTTGTGAATCTTCGGCAAGCCCAGATAGGGACCCGGAGGCAGCACATCTACAAGTCTGCCAAGGTATGTCCGCACGCCATTCTGGTGCGGCATGATCGTTGTCAGAAACGTGATGTCTTCGTATGATGGTTTTTGGTGTAGGGTCATTGTGGCTCACGATTCTTTATTTTTTCGTAATATTCTTCGTCCGTCTCAGGATCCAATAATTTTATATCTATAATGTGCCCCTCTAGAATACGGCCAAAGAAACTATCGCAAATAACTCCGCCTTTGAGCGTAAGCATCATGCAAGGTTCCGCAAAAAATTGACCACGGAAGCAACCAGTTTCTATAAAGTGATTACTGATGATTACTTCAACAGGAGAAAGCCATTGTGGAATAAAAATTGGTTCTCCCTTAATGTCTTGCAGGCGCGGTTCAAGCACTTGCTCACCAATGTATGTGGCGCCAAGGGAGGTCTGCACACCCGCATATTCTGCAACTTGAACAATAACCGCAATTGGATCAGCTCTTGAATAAATGTCACTCGTCACATCATCGTAACATTCGAACTCTGGATGAATTCGGGGCGCGCGATATGTTGCGCCTGTAACAAGATCACGTACAACCACATCAAGATTTTCGAATTGAAAATCGTACGGAACGAGCCGGATTTTTGATTTTCCTATTTTCACGCTCCAGAATTCTTGGTTCCAAGTCCCGTCGGGCACCTTTTGTCTTCTATGATATATTTTATCATTGAATCTTTTATAGAATTCTTCGGCTTGCAATCGTGCGTGCACAAATGCGCGCGTTTTCTGATCATTCGGAAAGATACTTGTGCAGTGCATTTGTTTTATAATAAGCTTCTCGAGATTTTTGTGTTTGATTTTATGCTCGTAGACTTTCGCGAATTCTTGCATGCTGCACCACCCGTTTATTGTTTGAACACGGAAGCAATGGCGAGTACACGGTTGAACAATTTATACTATCTTTCGGCGGAAAAACAAGAAATGATTCAACTGCGCCGAAAAATTTTCACTATTCATGTAAAACCCTTGAATGTGTACGTAAAAAATGAAAAAGTTTCAGAAGAAATGAAAAAAGCTCACGCCACTTCTCAACAAAAAACAAAAGAAGTCAAAAAATAAAAAATGAAAACCATGCATAAGAAAGTACAAAGATATGGACGATTGGTAACTGCGTGCTAAACACATCGCGTGAGCTTTGTGCGTACACACCAGTCCCATCAAACGGGTCTTCTTCCCGAGTCCTATGATGTCTCTTTTTGCGGAGAGCTTCATGCTTAGATGCTTTCAGCATTTATCTCCAAAGGCGTAGCTGCTCGGCGTGCCTTGTCAGACAACCGATCGACCAGAGGCCTCGAACCCCCGTTCCTCTCGTACTAGAAGGTCCTTCCACTCAGACATCAAACATTTCCAGTAGATATTAAACAAACTGCCTCACAGCGTTCTGAACCCAGCTCACGATCCCTTTTAATGGGTGAACACCCCCACCCTTGGCCGCTTCTGCACGACCAGGATAGGAAGAGCCGACATCGATGTAGCAAGCCGCGCCGTCGATATGAGCTCTCGGGCGCGACAACTCTGTTATCCCCGGAGTAACTTTTCGGTCATCTCCGACCCCCACCAAGGAGGTACGGAGGTTCGCTAGACCAAACTTTCGTTCTTGGATTATGTCTTGGTTACGATCCAATCAGGCTGGCTTTTGCTCTTGCACTCTACAGCGGATTTCCGACCCGCCTGAGCCAACCATTGGGCACTACTGATATTCTTTCAGTAGTGTGCCACCCCAGCCAAACTGTCCACTTGCCGCTGTCCTAAACCAGTTAGTTAGCAACGTAAGATCCGAAGAGTGGTGTTACATCGTCGCCTATCTATGGTCTGGCGACCACATCGTAGCAGCTCCCACTTACCCTATACAACAGACCTCACGTCGCAACAACAAGCTACAGTAAAGTTTCACGGGGTCTTCACTTCCCACTGGAAATCTCTGGCTTTTGCACCAGAAAAAAGTATTCGGGGGCTTCAATCTAGGGACAGTGTGGATCTCATTGCGCCATTCATGCAAGCCGTCATTCAAACGGCAAGGTATTACGCTCACTTCTGTTACTTTCCTCTGTTGAGGTACTGACCATCGTCGATTCGTCGATGGCGCGTGTACATTTCTGCACACATCCTTATATCGCTACAAGGGTCGGACTATATCTTCAAATGCCGCATTGCGCGTTCGTGGCAAATGTCTAGCGTATAGTCTCTGAGGATTCTTCTCGATTTTCACGACGAGAAATCTTTCCTGCTGATTGTCTCCACTCATGCATTTTCAGGGTTCGCGCTGTC
>JACRKM010000148.1 GCA_016219765.1 Candidatus Woesearchaeota archaeon | reverse complement strand
GACGACAACAGGAAGCTTGCTCTGCTTCACTTCCTTGACGTAATTCTTATCAGTTATTGTAACTACAACATCCGCCATAGGGACACCCCGCTTTTTTGGTTCAACAATTTGGCTTCAACAAGAAGCAAGTGCACGCTCCTTTTATAATTTAGCTCGCGCAACGCCGCTCTTCACAGCAGCTTCTTTGACCGCTTTTGAGACCTTTTGCGCAACGCTCTTATCGAAAGGATCTGGAATAATCAATTCAGCAGTCGGATTCTTCACGCACGCTGCCAGGGCCTGCACTGCCGCCATCTTCATCTCTTCATTGATCTGCGATGCACGGACGTCAAGCGCGCCACGAAACACTCCGGGAAATGCAAGGACATTATTAACTTGATTCGGGAAATCGCTTCTTCCAGTCGCAATGACCTTAGCGCCTCCTGCTTTTGCGTCGCCAGGAAGTATCTCCGGGTCAGGGTTTGCCATCGCGAACACGATCGCATCTTTGTTCATGGTCTTGACCATTTCAGCGGTGAGCAAGTTCGCGCCAGACATCCCGATGAAGACATCAGCCCCACGCAGCGCGGCGCCAAGATCTCCCTTCAGCATTGCGCTGTTCGTGCGCCTGGCTGCATCATGCTTCGCTTCATTCATGTTTTCCTTTCTTCCTTTGTAGATGATGCCTTGCTTGTCGCATAGAATAATATTCTTGGCGCCTGCAGAAAGCAACATGCGCATCGTCGCAATGCCTGCAGCACCGGCACCGCTCATCACCATCTTCACATCTCCAATCGGCTTCTTGACAACCTTTAGCGCATTTGACAATGCCGCAAGCACAACTATCGCTGTGCCGTGCTGATCATCATGAAATACAGGAATGTCAAGCTCACGCTTGAGCCGCTCCTCGATTTCAAAGCAGCGTGGAGCTGCAATGTCTTCAAGATTAATGCCGCCAAACGTTGGCGCGATCGCCTTTACAGCGGCGACTATCTCATCAGAGTCCTGCGTTGCAAGACAGATAGGGAAGGCATCTATATCAGCGAATTCTTTGAAAAGAACGGCTTTGCCTTCCATGACCGGCAGCCCCGCTTCAGGACCTATGTTCCCAAGGCCAAGAACTGCGCTGCCGTCGCTGACAACAGCAACGCTGTTGCCTTTGAAGGTATATTTATAGACATCATCCTTGTTCTTTGCGATCATCCTGCACGGCTCTGCCACACCGGGAGTGTACGCAAGCGAGAGATCGTGTTTATTCGCGAGCGGCATCTTGCTTTGGATGCTCACTTTGCCTCTCGTATTCACATGCAATTGCAGCGATTCATCTTGAATTTTCTTTCGTGCATCAGGAGTGCTTCCCGTCGCAGATACCCCCATATGTTCACCTCTCTCATTTGTGCTGCGCTGCTGGCATATATAAGTCTATAAGTCTATAAGAACTCGACGCCTTTTTTCTTGTTTGTATTAAGTTGAAGCTCTCCATGAAACATCGTGACGTACCCATCGACGACGCGCACCTTCTTGCCTGCCTTTGCCTTTCGCGCATCATCATTCCAGAATACTAATTTGATCTCTCCCGTATTATCCCTGAGGAAGGCCGGCGCGTAAATATTTTCACCATACCCTGCACCTTTACGATTGCCTTCACCAACAAACTCTATTTTCGCTTCGACAGTTACATGGGTCAAGCCCTTCTTGAGATCCTTGATCTTCGTAACCTCTGTGGGCTCTGCAGGCTGGCCTTTCGATCCTTGATCAGCAGCCACTTCAGTGTCCTCATCCTCGAATACATCATCTTCAGAAGCATCGTCATCTTCAACCCAATAGTCATTTTCTTCAGGCTTTATAGAAGCCTGCTTTATAGAAGCTTTATTTTTCAGTTGTTTTGATGACGTAATTTGATGCATTGATCCACATCCGACAATTGACTTTCTTTATGTTCTTTGATGCGGGAGGTTTATAAATATTATGCAAAAAAAAAGCGTTTTGAAAGCCAACAACACCATTACAATCAAAAACAGGGGTTTGTTGAGTTTATTGAGCAATGCCGCATAGCTCGCCATACAGAGATGTTCAATAATGCTGCAACACATCCAGAAGCCCGCAAATCACCGCGTTCTACATCGAGACTCTATACCGATAGCCGCCTGCGATTAAAAAAGGAAGCCGACGGTACACTGCTGCTTCAGTGGGCTGGACGCATAGCTTCTCCAAAACCTCGCTGCCTTTCACTGTGGCAACTCCATCAACACCACTGTAATAACGATAATATATTGAAAACTCTTTCTTTGCCGCGGAATAATCAAGCACGTGAGACGCTAGAACATTTTTCAAGATCGCTGCTGCCTTGGGAAGATCAAGTTTTGGCTGCTGGATCAGCAAACCGCATGTAAAGTTATAACTCAAGCGATCCTCCTCAGGCAATGAAACCCATTTCTCAGGTTGATGGACAGAATATACGACATTCACGCTGCTGTTGGCCATTCCATAATGCACCGCCCCAAAGCTTTGCGTCTGCTCAAGGTCCAACGTTTCAGGATATACCTGAAAGACAGCACCCGCAACATTCAGTGCACACGAGTGAAAAAAGGCCGCGCCAAATTGTAATCGTATATCAGAGAAAAATAATCTCAAAGATAAGCCTAGCGAAAAAGAAAACCAGGATTTTCTGCCAGCCCAGAACGCCGATGTCAGTAATCCAGAAAGTAAGCGCGGCGATGAAAACATAAAATAAAGTGGCGCACCACAAATGTATTATCATCATAAAAATCGGTCGCAGGCGTTCCACTCCGCACTAAAGGACGGGGTTTTGAACCCTCGGCTCGCTACGCTCGCTCTAAAAATCAATAAGGATTATAAACAAGCTTCTGCTAGCCGCCAGCATGGTCTCTACAGTCGTCATCGCCAACCTCAACAGCAGAAAGAACCGCCGCGACAAGGACAAGAGCAGGATTAAACACCTTCGAAAGATCGTGGGTTCCCACGGCATCGTTTTTCCCACTAAAAGCCTTGACGATCTCCTTGAACACGCCATACCATTCATTCAGAAATACAAACCAGATGTTGTTGCTTCTGACAGCGGCGATGGAGGACTCGTGCCTCTCATCACCGCACTTGTCGAACAGAACGGAGTTCCAATACGTTGTGATAACGGATGCAAGAAAGGATACTTCCCCTATATCGCACCAACCGCCGGAGGCACACAAAATGTCTTTTCTAAACGCTGCGGGCTGACGACAAAACGCGAGGTGACAAGCTATCTTACTGAGATCGTGCAGGCCAAATCGAAAGAGGAATTGTTTGTCGAGAATTTCGACCTGATGAAAATCGAAGATGACCGTGGGTTGTCGATGTATGGATTTACATTCGGCGTCGGGATGCCTGTCACACTGCTCGAAGAATATTATAAGAATAAGGATGCACGCTACGTTCGCATCGCCTGGCTTGTGACGCGCTGCATCACGTCATACCTTTTCTATAAGGCAAAAAAGGGATTTGGGTTACAGCCGCGCAAAGAAGCGCACTTCTATGCACAGCAGATCAAGAACTTCTATGAAATAATGAACGTCAAATTTCCGATCCGCGTCAACAGCGAAGAGGCGCAGGATTATCTTGCCATCATGGCACAGACGATCCCATCTATCGGCATGACGTGGTCAAACATGTTCTACCGTGCAGAAAAAGCGCAGCGGCAATTCCACGTGCTCGGAACAAAAGCAAACGTCGATGAAGTTCTCCTCTACCTGCCAGCCATTTATCTCGGAAAACCCACACTCATCGTCAACGATCATCTTGATGTACAAACAAGCGACATGACTGTCTCTTCTGATGTTCCACTGCACTATCAAGTCAACGGCGAACTTGATTACCTTGGAAATAAATTAAGTGCGAACTCCATCAGGCTCTCATATGGATTAACACTTGACATCATCAAGACAAAAGGAACGCCGTAACTAGGTTACAAGAATTTCAGGAAAAAGGATGCCCTGGAAAGATTGGTTATGTTCCCTATCCTCCTTCCGATGTTGATAGACCTTTTTACGTTAGTAGGCATTGGAGAAATCAAAATTGTCATCCGGCAACTGCAACAGGCAGTTCTAGAACTTGGGTAAGAGGACATTACCGTAGAAGATAATTTTTGTCTTAACCCCACCGATGTACTTGTTATATATACTTTGCAATAATTATTGTAATTTGACCTTTAGAAGTTTCATTTCTTAGGATATCAATGTGGCGTACTATTTTATCATTGTCATAGACAACACCCTGCATCTGGTCTAAGAGACATTTTGCTAAATTATCAACATCAGATAATCTGCGATCAATTCCAAGAAATAATTCCATTCTAACAGACAACTTTTTCTTCTTTCATTCTTCTACAATTTCTTTTTTAATCTTACCACCAACTTCCTTCTTGATTGCTGCTTTTAATTCCTCTTTTTGTTCATCTGTTATTGTTTGGAAAGATGTGGGACTTATATCTAAAGTAAATCTGTATAATTCTTTAGAATTAATATATCTCTTTGATGAGCTTTTGGCAGTCTCTTTACGGGCAGCTTCCCTTCCAATTTTAGTATCAAGATTTATTATATAGGAATTGGTATCCATTTCCTAACTTTTCTCTTCACTTAACACATAATACGCCCCCCTATAAGAGCCAACTTTCTTAATATATTTGAATTTAATGAGTTCATTAAGATCTTTAAGTGCTATAGGTAACGAAACCTCATTGATATTTGCATAGGTCTTTGATTTAATAGTTTTATTCTGTCTTAAATAATCTAAAGCGTTTAGTTGTCTGGAATTTAAATCTTTTAGGCCTTCAACTGGTTTGATATTACTTTTGGCGTTTCTTAGAGTTAGGACAAAAAATCCCCCCTCAAAATTAAAATCAGGGTCTCTCAATCCAGCTTTTCTCATTTCATTCCTCATCTGAGGAATACCTAAACCTAATCCTTCCACATAATGGCAATCTCTTAAAATACGATAGGTTAATGGATTGCGTCTTACAGACCTCTTCCCAAAAAATTCTTTTGTTAGTCCCTGTGGCAATCCTCCAGGGCTAGAAATTTCTATCCTATCATCAAAAATGTTTATTTGAATAGAATCATAGCTATAATAATCTCTGTGTGCTACAGCATTTACGATTGCCTCTCTTATTACTGCTGTAGGATATTCTTCAATCTCAACACGTCTGGGGGAATTTTCTGGAATTATAAACCGCTTAGAGATATTTTCTTTAATAAACGCAATAGTTTGCTCAATATTCTCAATGGGGTCGGAACGGAAATCCCTTTGCGAAATTATGTTAATAGGTTCTGTTCCAGAGAAACGAACTATTCGTACCTCGCTTTGATGATGCCAACGATTGGGTTCTTTAGAAAAAAATAGGGTTGCAATATTTTTTAGTTTTAGTTTCCCATTGAGCTTTCCAAACATGTTACTAACGATAAAATCTTGAACATTATTTGATTTTAAGTAGTCGGCTTGACCTCTTTTTAGGAGGTAATTCTTAATTCTATGGTCATCTAAGTCTTCCAGTTTTGCTTCTGTATCTTGCTCATCAAAGCATAGAATTTGTTTATTTTTGAGGAAGTCAAAAAGTCCTTGCCCTTCGAGCTTATGGGTGGTGCTTCCAATTCGTACATGGACAGCACCATTATAGGTGTGAGCATTCTTATCGTTGGCTTTGTTGATTTCAATAAGAGCAATTTTTTTATCATCAAAAGCATGGATCGAAGCAGAAACTTGCGGAGAAGAGTGGATACTTTGGCGAATATTAGCAATATCTTGTTGAAGCTTGTCAAAATCACAGTGCAGCCCCTTTATCTCCCTTTTTG
>JACRKM010000145.1 GCA_016219765.1 Candidatus Woesearchaeota archaeon | reverse complement strand
AGCAGGGCAAATGGCTTGAGTTCGCGCAGAAAGTATTTGAGAGGCAGGGCCAGGCCGATCGCCCTACATTGGATGCATTCGCGCCTCAAGCAGGTGTTGGCGCCGCTAAATTCAATGCATGTATGGACTCAGATGTGTACAAGAACAAAGTAGACGACGATTATGCATACGGGAAATCTATTAGTATTGCAGTTACGCCGACTGTGTTCGTGAACGGCATCCGCCTTGCTGGCGAATACCCATATGAAGAGTATAAGAAAGCGATCGACTACGCGCTTGCTAACAAGTTGCCAACCCAGTGACGCGCTGAAGCGATGACAACAGATCTGGTCGATATCCCGCAACTTGCTGCAATTGGGTAGGACCTGAAAGATAGCGGCAGGATTCTCATTATGAACTTAATCAACAAACACCAAAGGAAATACATTGCCCTTCTAACAACTGTAATTCTTTTGTTTCTTCTTTTCGCTGTTTCTGTTTCTGCAGTTCAGCTGCCAGCGGGCGTTCAAAAACTTATTGAATACTCATCCCAACGCGCTCAGTACGTCTCATTTCTCGTCGCCTTCCTTGGCGGCGTGCTCAGCGTGATCTCGCCGTGCGTCCTTCCAGTGCTTCCCGCGTTTTTTGCAGTGTCGTTCAAAGAACGTGAAGAGATCACAAAAAAGACGATTTTGTTTTTCTTCGGAATGGCGTCGGTCTTTGTGCTCCTTGGCGTCCTTTCAGCAATCACCGGCGCGCTTGTATTCACGGCATACCGCAAGCAGGCAACTCTCTTCGTCGGCATAGTATTGCTGCTCTTTGGGTTATTAATGATTCTCGGCGGAGGATTCCGTTTCTTCTCTTTTTCGCCAAAGCCATCGCGCACAAACTTTGGAATCTTTGGTTTTGGCGCGCTCTTCGCTGTCGGGTTCACGCCGTGCATCGGCGCGATTCTCACAAGCATCCTTTTTATTGCAGGAGGCAGCGGCAATCTTGTATACGGCGGACTGCTGTTGTTCGCGTACGCGCTTGGCTTTGCGATTCCGCTCTTTCTTCTCGCCTTTTTCTACGATAAATACAATTTGTCAGAGAAAGCATGGATCAGGGGAAGAAGTTTCGAGTTCACTATCCTTGGAAGAAAATTCGAGACGCACACGTCAAAGATCGCCGCTGGGGCGATTCTATTGTTCTTCGGGGTTTTGTTCATCCTGTACCGCAACACAGGAATATTTAACACGATCGATCCGCTCGGCACGAAGCAATTCTTCTATGATTTGAACAACAAAGTGCTTGACATGAAGATTTCGCGGTTCGCGGGAAACATCGTCGGTGCTGTTTTGATTGCGGCGTTTGCTGTGTTTGCTTGGCGGCATTTTAGGAAGAATAGCCTCAAAAAAAGAAAAGAATAGGTGCTGACTTCCCTTCCAGCGCCCATACTTTCAAAATGATTATAAATACTGCCACCACTTCTTATTAATCGTGAAACCCATCGCATATTACAGCACAAACAACAAATCTGAAGTTGTTGATTTTGAAACTGCTCTGTTGAACGGAATGGCTTCTAATTATGGGTTGTATATGCTGGCAAGAGAAGACATCCCTAAACTTGCCCAGCAAGAGATACTTGGGATGAATCATCTATCTTATGCACAGATAGCATTCAAGATATTGAACCCTTTTCTCGGTTCTGAAATTCCTTCTCAAAAACTTGAAGCATTGTTAAACGATGTATATAGCAATGAGAAGATTCCAACGCGAGTCCAAAGAATAACTGGAGATACTCACATACTATGGTTGACTCAAGGCCCAACATATTCGTTTAAAGATTATGCAGCAAGATTCTTCGGAAGAGCCCTTAATTATTTTCTTGGTGAGAGATGGCTTAAAAGAACCGTTGTGGTAGCAACCAGCGGAGACACTGGCGGTGCTGTAGCTGATGCATTATACGGCCTAGACAATGTTGATATGGTTGTTTTCTTTCCAAAAGGGTCCATCAGCGAAGGCCAAAGAAGGCAAATGACTACGTTGGGTGGAAATGTTTACGCGTTTGAAGTGAATGGAGATTTTGATGTTTGTCAGGCATTGGCAAAAAATCTTCTTGGAGATAAACTATTTGCAAAAGAATTATTTAATGATGAAGAAAGGCTTACATCGGCAAATTCAATCAGTGTTGGCAGATTATTGCCTCAAACTGTTTACCCTTTTTTTGCATACTCGAGAATTGCGGAGAACAGCGAACCAATAATTGCAAGCATCCCGTCGGGCAACTTTGGGGATATGCTGGGAACAGTGATCGCAAAAGAAATGGGGCTCCCGATGTCATTAATCCTTTGCGGCGTTAATGAAAACACCGAGTTTCCGGATTTTCTCAAGACCGGAGAATATGTTGTTCGAGCTTCTAAAAAATCACCTTCATCGGCGATGATCGTCTCTCATCCAAGCAATTTAGCCAGGCTGATTGATTTCTATGGAGGGCACATGTTCGACAAGAGGGATCCGGCTTCTCAAAAAGTCATCAGAGAAGGAGTCATTGACGTTATGCCTGACTTAGAATCGATGAGAAAGGATATTGTTTCAATGGGCGTGAATAATCCTGAACATTACAGAACAATGAAGGAAGTTTATGACAGATTTGGAATTATGCTTGACCCACACGGAGCAGTAGGCTGGAGGATTTTAGAAGATTTCTTAGGCGGAGCGCATAAAAAACTGGCAGTCGTTTATGAAACTGCTGACCCGGGAAAATTTCCAGATGATGTCCAGAAAGCAACAGGAATCATTCCCGAATTGCCGGAAGGAATGAAAAGGCAGGCAGAATTAAAAGAGAGAATGTATTCTGTGGAGAGTGAACCAGAACAGACTCCCGCAGGAATGAAACTAAGCGATGCACAAATAAAAGAAGCCAAATCAAAAATAAGAGATATTTTTCTAAATAGTCGTGAAAACAGCAAATGAAAAAAGCCTCATTTCCTACGCGCTCTTGCATTAACCTTCTGCCCTACGTCATACATGTTGACTTCTTTAATGTCCTTTGGAACGTCAAACTCTGTATTAGGCAGCAATCGAATGCGCACCCCTGGATGCTGCTGGTACCAGATGTCTAGCGAGCGGCGCGCCAGATCATAATTGTGTGCGTCAATGTCGTCACTCCACAACGATACGCCGACAACAAGACCCGCGTCCGTCTCCCGCATGATCCTTGCTTCCAAATTAACATTGGTATTTCCATGATACATACATTTCAGTTTCCTGTCTTGCCCTGTCAGGTCCATGAAGCTGCTGAATTTTCTCATTTTTCTCGCCCCCTGTTTATTCTCAGTGTTGGTTTTCGCTGTTCGGGTTTCTCATCGGGGCCTCCACTTGCCCCACTGCCGCAACGCCTGCGCCAGCTCGACATGCTTTTTCGCGTAATCCGCAACGTCCACTCCGTCGAGGTATGCCTGGATCGCCTGGCGGCACGCCTTTGCTCCGGCGTGGCTCCCCTTCGGATGCCCATGCACGCCGCCGCCAAACTGTGCCATCACGTCAGTGCTTATACGATCAAGAACAGGTGCAATGATGCCTGGATGCAGCCCGCCGGATGTGACAGGAAACACGGGTTTTGTCCCATACCATTCTTCGTCAAGAGAATGCAGGCCGGCTTCACCGTTCAATTTCTCATGCACGAGGCGAGCCTGAATGTGCTGATCGACGATGTGGTCCTCGATCTCGAGCACTTCTTCTTTGCTGCCAACGAGTTTTCCTACTCCCGCAGTTCCTATGTGCAGGGAGTCGACTCCAATGATGCGTGCAATCTCCGCGACAAGTAGCATCGAGAATCCATGTTCGTGATTTCGCGTAAACGCGCCATGCATTGCACGATGCGCATGGATCGCAAGATGATGATCCTGGCACAGTTCACGCAAGGAATTTACACCCATCCATCCCGTAGTGATTATATCGACCATTACAAATTCATTTCCGTGATCTGCAACAAACTTCACGCGCTTCTCCATTTCCTTGAAGGTTGGCGCGGTGACGTTGATGAGATAACTTTTCTTCTCACCTGTTTCACGTTCTGCTTTGTCGCGCATTTTGAGTGATAGCGCAACCCGTTTCTGGAAAGGATTAAACTTCTGGCTTGTGAGATTTTCATCATCTTTCAGCAGGTCAAGACCGCCTGTCCAGATCTGATACCCAATATCGGCGTGCTCTTTAGTCGTCATGCCTACCTTTGGCTTTGGGACTGAAAGCGTGAGTGGGCGGTCGTATACTTTGAATATCTTGCGAACACCTTTTATGCCGAACTGCGGGCCACGAAATGACCTTATGATTTTCTGCGGCCACTTGATGTCTTCAAGACGCAATGATTCTACTGCTTTCATTCCGAACACGTTGCCTGCAACCGAGGCGAGAATCTGCGACATGTTATT
>JACRKM010000144.1 GCA_016219765.1 Candidatus Woesearchaeota archaeon | reverse complement strand
TCTTTGCAATCTGTGCAGAAAAATTAACAGAAGGTTTTAAATGAATTTAGCTTTCTCCCACCTCATGGCAGATGAAATGCAGCGATTACGTGTAGCGAGTTACAACATAGCAGGCACCAAGAAACGAGCCTACACGCTGCGCGATTTTCTGCCATGGACACAAGGCAAAGCGAACTATGAAGTACTTGATGGCGTTGCAGACTTCTGCCGTTCGTACGAAATCGACATAATCGCTTTCCAGGAGATAGAACGCTCGTTCCATTTCACAGGGTATCTCAACCAACCAAAATACATCCAAGAAAAGACGGGCTTTCCAAATCTCGAGTACATAACTAATTTTAATTTAGGCAAAGCTTATTTCGATCACGGCCTGTGCATCCTTTCAAAACTTCCTATCGACGCTCCAAAAAAAGTGCTGCTTTACAGGCAGAATGACTGGTACTTTCATCTTGCTGAAAGGTTGATCGGCACTAAGAAAGCTCTCGCGACGACCATCATTTTTGACGACGTTCCCATCACGATCATCAATGCGCACCTTACTGATGCGGATGAGAAACAACGCACCAAGGAATTGTCGATTCTCTTTGAATATGCCCTGCAGCGCACGCCCGCAATACTTCTTGGCGATTTCAATACACCGCCAAAGGGCAACCGCAAAAAAAGCAGGGAGCCGCAGTACATCGACGATGAATCACTCTCTGAAATCGAAGAACTTTCCCGCAAGTACCCGGGAGTTATCAAAGTCGATCCGCAACTTTCACTTTTCGACGCTGCTTTAGAAACAGAAGAACGGCACCTCACGTATCCTGCAAACAGCCCAAACGTAAAGCTTGATTATGTTTTTGTCGTAAACAAAGATAGTGATCCCGTCCAGATCGACATCATCGAGACCTTTGTTCCTGATGTGCAGCTCTCTGATCATCGGCCAGTCATCAGCGACCTGCGTATCAAGAAGCGTCCGGTTGCTGATGAGCTTGCTGCGCCGACCGAAGAAGAAAAGAAAGAAGAAAAGAGCATTCTTGAGAACATCGCGTCTCTCATCAAAGGGGACTGAGCAATCTGCCTGCGCTCTTTTTTCCGCATTAGCGGCTCTGTAGAAAATAGCGCTGGCACACTCACCACCACAGCCTTTCTGCGAGAGATGGACAATTACTCATTCATACCGACAAGGGGGATGCCCCATCGGGGAACGTCGGTCCTCAGTTAAACACATACACATCACGAGCCCGGCGTGGTGGTGAGCGAGCGAGGCGTCGAGCATCGCGGTGCCGCGACCAATTAAGATTTTCGTATTTGTTTAGCTCTTATGCTCACAGCGCCGCCACGACGCTCGCTCTGTATGTGAGATTTGAATGTGTATTCCAAGAGCTGTGGAGACGTATGCGTTTTCGTTCAGCTCGCAGGTCGGTGGCGGCGCTGTGAGAGTGATTAGCTAAACAAATACAGATTTTCTACAGAGCCCGCATTAGCGATAAGCATATAAACCATCGCACGACTTTTCTGCTGTATGAATCCAATCATCGTTTCTCACGTAAACAAAACATTCAGGACGAAGACACAAGATATTAAAGCATTACAAAATGTAAGTTTTGAAGTCGAGCAGGGCGAGATATTTGGACTTCTCGGGCCAAACGGGGCAGGGAAATCAACACTCATCAATATTATGCTCAACCTTCTGACACCAACCAGCGGGAGTGTACTTCTCCTTGGGGAGAAACCAGGACCGCGCGTACTCTCAAGAATCAATGTCGTCGCCGGAGGAAGCGAATTCCACTGGGCGCTCACGCCGCGCGACATTTTGTCGTTCTATGCCCGAATCTACCAGGTCACAAATTTCAAAGAGCGAATTGCGCAGCTCGCGTCGCTGTTAAAGATACACCATCTGCTTGACAGAAAATTCTCCTGGCTCTCAACTGGTGAAAGGCTGCGTGTCGCGTTTGCAAAAGCGATGCTAAATAGGCCAAAACTGCTTCTCATGGACGAACCGACTCTTGGGCTTGATCCCGACATAGCGAAGGATGTGCGAGCCGAGATCCAACGCCTCAATCGAGAGACAGGCATGACGATTTTGCTCACAAGCCATTACATGCATGAAGTCGAGCAGCTCTGCAGCCGCATTGCATTCATCTCCAAAGGAAAAATCGTAGACATCGGAGAGGTCAAGGATGTCAAACTAAAACATTTCGGCACATATGAGATAACAGCCACACTTGACAAAAAACCCCAAGCATCCTGGGTGAGCGCTCATGCACTGCGTGTAGAGGAGAATAAAATTAAGGCCACACTCAAAGATGAGGAATCACTCAGCACATTGCTCGCGATGATACATGAGTCAGGTTATCGCATCAATGACATCGCTATCAAAAAGCCCACGCTAGAAGACTACTTCATCAAAGTTCTGCATGAACAGTAAAGCACACAAACAGTGAAGAAAGGCACAAGATGAAACTCAACAACATTCTCGCGGTCGTCCGAAATGACATTCGCATCATCCAGCGCGTCAAATGGAGAACGCTTGAGATAACGTACTTCCCTCTCACCACCATCCTTATCTGGGGGCTCTTTGCACTGCACAGTAAACAATACGCGTTTGAGGCTGGTCTCATCGTGCTTATTGTTAATCTCTTCTGGAGTTTCTGTCATATCGCGCAACAGCAAGCAAATATTCTGCTTATGGAAGACCTCTGGAGCTTAAGCATCAAACATGTTTTTATAGCTGGAGTGTCAGAATTTGAGTACCTGATTGCAAAACTTGTTACCAGCACAAGCGCTGCGATAGTGATCGGAACACTTTTACTATTTGTAGCAAACGCGTTTGGAGCGCCTTTATTTGCAAACTTGCAGACTGTCCTGGTGCTGGCAGGCATAGCATTACTAGGATCCATCGCACTTGCCATTTTTGTCGCTGGAACGATCATGATCTCCGGACGCGAGTATGGCTTTCTCTCCTGGAGTGCCATGCAATTATTCGTATTCCTTTCTGCACCATTTTTTAGCCCGCGCTTGTTCCCAACGTTTTTACAATGGGCGAGTGCAGTCATGCCATTTACGAATGTGTTTGAGATCG
>JACRKM010000139.1 GCA_016219765.1 Candidatus Woesearchaeota archaeon | reverse complement strand
TTTGTTTATAAACCTTTTCATTTGTCAGAACCCTGTTAGACAACACAACCTTTAAATACCTCTTCTTTGTCGAAACAGCGTGTAAAAGGTTAAAGAACATGGCAAGAATACGAAAAGCAGTCTCGTACAGGCGGATTGAACGCCCATACACCCGTATCAGCAAGTTCAATGAACTTTCCTATGTTAGAGGGCGCCCTGTCTCAAAAGTAGTCCATTATAATATGGGCGACCTGAAATCAAAATTTGAGTATAGTTTGTTTCTCAAATCCAAAGCAGACCTGCAGATTCGTGATTCGGCAATTGAGTCAGCGCGCCAGACTTCAAATCGCTTTCTTGAAGAGAAGCTTGGCAAGAATGGCTACCGCGCCACCATACGCCTGTACCCTCACCACGTGCTTCGCGAAAACCCGCTTGCATCAGGCGCCGGAGCAGACCGTATGAGCACAGGAATGGCCAGGTCATTCGGCAAACCCATCGGCGTTGCTGCGCAGATACGTAAAGGCAAGGTCATGTTCCAGGTCGACGTGAACAAGGCAAACCTTGAAGTCGCAAAGAGAGCGCTTATGCGCGCATCGTACAAACTGCCCTGCGCCTGCTTGATCGAAGTGCAAGAAAACAAAGCGCAGAATGTTGCATAAAACCCAAACAAAACAATCTTTTCTAAATACAGAAAATAATCATTCACCAATCAATTTCTGCTCAGCTTCACAATCTCGGCAGCAAGCTTGTCTGATGATGTGAAGATATTCTCCTTGAAGTTCGTGACAAAGCTTGCGACGAGCTTCTTGTCAAGCAGGTCGGTCTTGCTCACGTACACGATGATCGGCTTGTGCAAATGCTTGAGTTGCGAAAATAACTTTTTCTGATCCATCAGCGGGAACGGTTCGCTCAGATCAAAGATATACACGATCAGATCCGCGCAATATTTCATAGCGAGGTGTGCTTGTTGTTCTATTGCATTCATCTTATCGAAACGATTTAAGGTCCCGGGAGTATCTATGACCTGAACCTTTTCATGATCAGACTTCAGGTAGCCAACGTTGAGTTTCTTCGTCGTGAAAGCGTAGGCGGCTATCTCGGGCTTTGAACCTGTCAGTTTTGAAAGAAGCGTCGTCTTTCCGATATTAGGAAATCCCGCGATGCACACGGTGAACATATTCTGTTTGATAGAAGGAAATTCCTTCATGACTTTGCGAGAATTCTCAAGATATGCAAGCTGTTCTTTGATAGTCTTGACAACTGATGAAACCCGGCCATAATATTCTTTGCGCAGTGCGTTGACGCGAGTCAAATCCCGCGTCCTCGTCAAATCTCTCATGTAATCGCGGTGCAGCATGTCAATCTTGTCAACAGCCCAGTTCACTGCGCCAAGCGATTTCTTGAGCTTGTCGTACTCGAGCATTGTGCGGACGAGCTGCTGATAAAATTCAGGCAGCCCATCAATCGAGGGAAACGAGAGAAGTATCTGCATCAGGTGCTTTCGGAGCACAGCATGCAGCTCTGTCAGTTTCGCAAGTTCGATTGATTTGCTCTTGTCAAGACGGGTCCCTGATGCTGCTGCACGCATGATGCCTGCTTTCTTTGTGGCCGCACGAAAAGCGACATCAATATACCAGTCTGCAGTTTCTACTTTACCAAGTCCCTGGAAGTTCATGGCGATCTTGTTGGCAGAAGACTTATTAAAACTGTTGGTTATGCTTCAGCGTAGAAATGCACGCCAGTCTTACTTTTTCTTGACGGCAACAAACGGCAGCCCGCGATAATGACCCACATAATCAAGACCATATCCGATGACAAAGGCATCAGGAATGACAAAGCCAGTGTAGTCTGCCTTGATGTGCGCAAACTGCGGCTTTCGCCGATCAATCTTGTCAAGCAATGCGACAGTGCGCAGCGACGCAGGATTTTTTGCATTGATATGCCTGATAAGAAAGTCAAGCGTGCCTCCAGTGTCAACAATGTCTTCTACAACAATCACGTCTTTTCCGAGAATAGAGTATCCGATCTCTTTTTTTACTTGATAGGATCCTGTCGACTCAGTGCCTTCATAACTCGACACAGCCACCGAGTCTGTCTGGAACGGGAAGTGCAGACGGCGCATCAGGTCAGAAGAAAAGACCATCGCACCGTGAAGCACAGTCACAAGAACAACCCCGGCGCTCTTTGATAACGATCGAACATCTTGATTTATGCGAGCAGAAACTGCAGATATGCCGTTACGTATATCTCCTTCTGAGAGAAGAACACCCGCAATGTCTGAAGCATAGACTTCTGGAACGCTATCATGCTGGCGGAGATAGTTCTGTGTATCTAAAATAGCTAGAGTGGGCCGGATATCTGCAAAAACGTAGGGTTCTCGTGCAGGAATAGTCATAAACAGCACCACTAACCCAAACCACCCAAACATTTATAAATAATTCGCTGTTCGAATAGAATGTTCGAATAGTATAATCGCATCATGTGCTGTATTAAGATATAGAGCTTTGTTGAGATGCGAATGCAGACTAATAATCTGTAGTGCTGAGACGGCCCTAAAGGGCGTGGCACCCAAGTGCCTTTGGTCTCGGGAGGAATACAATGGCAGAATTTAAACTAGTGATATCAGATCCGCAGAGCGGCAAATCAGTCCAGCGTGAAGCAAAGGAAGACATTGCCAAACATTTCTTAGGACTTAAGATCAAAGACAAGGTCAAAGGAGAACTTCTCGATCTGACAGGCTATGAGTTAGAGATAACCGGAGGCTCCGATTACTGCGGATTCCCTATGCGCTACGATGTCACGGGGACTGCACGAAAACGAATCGTAGATGTCAAAGGAGTAGGCTTTCACAACAAACTTAGAAAACCCAACCCAAAAAAGAAAGGATGGCGAACGATCAGGGGGATGCGGCAAAAGAAGACAGTGGCAGGAAACACTATCCATGACAAGATCGCGCAAGTCAATCTTAAAGTCATCAAGAAAGGCAAAGAAGATATTTTCGCGGCACCCGCAGCACCAGTTTCTGAAGCTGAGAAGAAAGAATAGCGCCCAATCCGGTCATGACGAAGAGCACGAAACATACCCAGTCTAACTAGGAGAAAAACATTCATGGCTGCACGAAAGAAAAAAACCGATGCGGAAACACCAGATAAAGCGCCGGTCAAAAGCTTGCGACAATCGCCCGCGTCACCGACCGATGCTTCAAGCGTGCTTTTGACTCAGCCGATTCTGTCTGTTGCAAGCGGGCGAAATCTTAGCGCGTTGAAAGAGCCCAAAAAAGAAACAACAGAGAAAAGAACAACGGAGAAAAAAAGAGAAACAAATAACAATGCGAAAATTGAATCAAAAGCGCAAGCGACAAAGACGATTACAAAAATACAGCAGGAAAAAATTCAGCCAGAAATCAACATCGGCCTCGTCGGACACGTCGACCACGGAAAAACGACACTAACTGAACAATTATCCGGCAAGTGGACTGATACACATTCTGAAGAACTCAAACGCGGCATCACCATCAGGCTGGGCTATGCAGATGCTTGGTTCTCCAAGTGCACCAAATGCGGCGCCTATACAGCAAAAGACTCGTGCAAGAAATGCAGCGGAGCAATCGAACCCTTGCGCAAAGTTTCATTTGTAGACGCACCGGGGCACGAAAGCCTTATGGCAACGATGTTTGCGGGCGCGACTATCATGGATGGCGCGCTTTTGCTCGTCGCAGCAAACGAGTCATGCCCGCAGCCGCAGACCCGCGAGCACCTGATGGCCCTGCAGATCGTGGGCATCAAAAATATCGTAATAGTACAGAACAAGATCGACCTCGTCAAGGAAGAGGAAGCTCTCAAGAATTACCAGCAGATCAAGGCATTCATCAAAGGAACCGCGTATGAAAATGCTCCCATCGTGCCGATCGCGGCAAAGCACGGCGTTAATATAGATCTTCTCATACAGACAATTCAGGAAACGATACCCACGCCAGAGCGAGATCCGACAAAGGACCCAATAATGCTTGTCGCGCGCAGTTTCGACATCAACAGACCAGGAACAAAACTCAACCAGGTTGTAGGAGGAGTTTTAGGAGGCTCGCTTGTCCAAGGAAAACTGAGCGTTGGCAACGAGATCGAGATAAGGCCAGGCCGTGAAATCGAACGAGGCGGAAAGAAGATGTGGGTCGAGATCCACACCAAAGTCATCAGCCTAAAGACAGGCGGCGCCAGCGTCGAGTCCCTTGTGCCCGGTGGATCGATCGGAGTCCTGACATCTCTCGACCCTGCAGTCGTCAAGTCCGACATGCTCACCGGCAGCGTAGTAGGCCTCCCTGGAAAACTGCCCCCGGTACATTATATCATGACGCTCGAGCTACACCTGCTTGATCGCGTCGTTGGCGCAAAAGAGGACATTATTGTCGAGCCTATCAAGCTGGGAGAACCGCTAATGATGAACGTAAACTCAGCAGCGACAGTCGGCACCGTCACAAAATTAGGAAAAGAACAACTCACCACCGCATTGAAGATTCCCGTATGTGCGCGCACAGGCTCCAGAGTTACCATATCACGACGCATTGGCGCGCGATTCAGGCTCATCGGTTACGGAATCATAAAACAATAGTCCGCATATCGATCACCACCAAGATATCTTTCTTCTCAAGAGCAAACGATGGAACATTACACACCCGTCAAAAAAACTCTTCTATCAGTGTATCAGGCACGGTTATTGCTTGCAGCTTTGCAGCAAAAAAAATCATCGGTCCATGTATCGCTCGATCTTGGCCGGACGACTGAGACAGTCACTCTCAAGGATGACCGCTTCGTATTTCCTGATGGAAAAAGTATCACGATCGACGACATCAAGAAGATCATCAAGCATGACACTGCCGTGTACCTGGTAGAGGATGACTCGATCATGAAGGTCCATTTCTTCAATCAGGAATTGGCCCTCTTCTATAAACTCTATCCTGTGGGCGCGGACAAGCCGACAACCTTTGACATTTCCGGCATCAACATGCACGCGATCAAGGACACGGATCCGTGGACTGACACTAAGAAGAAACTCAAAACAATATCGCCAATCCGGGGAAATGTACTTGACACCTGCATGGGACTCGGCTACACAGCGATGTTTGCTGCCAAAGAGGCAGAACACGTCGTGACGTGTGAGCGGGATCTCCACGTGATTGAACTTGCGCGCATCAATCCCTGGTCGCGGGAGCTTTTTGATGGTGCAAAGGAAGGAAAAATTGAGATTTTGAACACGAGCAGTTTTGATTATGTTCAGAAATGCAGCAATGAGACATTTGACGTCATTATCCACGATCCGCCGCGGCCGAATTTTGCAAGGGAATTGTACTCAAATGCGTTTTACGCAGAAGTGCTGCGTGTGCTTAAGCGTGGTGGAACATTCTATCATTATACCGGAACGCCCTTTGTCAGCACGCAGAAGCGGAATCTTGCAGACGAGATAGCACGCCGACTCACGAGTCTTGGATTTACCGGCGTCGTCAAAGTGTATGGAGGGTTGCTGGCGAAAAAGCCGAACACAAAAACACCGCAGCGAGCAGTCCGAAGCCGTCGGGACTAGATGCGTTTAACAACTGCAAGAAACCCCGTCATCCCGCATCGATCCCCCTGACGTTATCACAAGAGCACAATACTAGCACAATAAGAGAAAAAATTTCAGTGAAAGCTGAAAAGAAATATTTCTTCAATCACATCTCATTTAGCTGCTGCTCAACAGGGGGCGCTTGTTCTCGGTATATCTTTGCAAAGCCAGGACTGACTGCAATCCAATCATCTCCGAAGCCGGCAATGTCACCTTCAACAGC
>JACRKM010000140.1 GCA_016219765.1 Candidatus Woesearchaeota archaeon | reverse complement strand
GTTGTCGATCTTTCCAAAGTCTATCGTTTTTTGATCGATACGATCCAGGTTGATATCATCAACTTCGACGCGCCCGAACTTCTGCGATCCATCCTCAAGAGCATCAACCACTTGGATTTGTGGCAGGTGCGACTTCTTCTTGCTGACGTCCATAAGCACTAAATGATACCCGGAGTCGGCATCCTCCTGCGCCTCAGCATCTTCAAGCTGTTTGAGGTACATGCGCAACTTCTGCGTGTACGCAAACATCCGTGTAAGATCCTCATATTCATTATTGATCGCTTCAGCTTTCTTGTTTGCATAATCCAGCATGCGCACTGCAACAGCTTTTGGATCTTCAGCAGCCTTATTTTTAGGATTGATAAGTTTGCCCAGGTCTGCATATTCTTCATCGAATACTTTCTTGATTTTTACTATCAATTCATTTAGGGTTTCTGTCTGCCTGTGCAAATGCACGATCGTTAGCGCAAGATACTTCACATACTTGAGACGAAGATCTGGCTCATTCTTGATCTCCTCTTCATCGATTCCAGCCTTCTCAATCTTTTCGACAATCTCTGACACGTGCACTTTCTCAACATTTTGCCCAGCCCTATACACGATGTTGAGCTTCTCAAGCCATTTCAGCTCCTTTGCCTCGATGCTGGTTAGCTCACGGATCAACTTGAGCTCTTCATCCGAAATCTCGCGCAGTTTCTTGACGACGTCGTCACGCAAGGTCGTCAGTGCCCGGAGCCGCTCCGGCGGCATTCCAGGAACGGTCTTTGCGACTGCTGCGGGCTTCGGGCCTGCTGCTACTTTCTCTTTTGTTTTCTTGAACGAAAGTGCCTTTTCAAAAGCAAGAACGATCTTATCCGCGTTCCCAGATTTTACATCATCACGGTACTTCTTGCCAGCAGAGGCATCTAAAAAGGACTTGAGATCCAGGAGATGTTGTGCAATCTCTGGATCAATTTCTGGTTTGCGCCCCCGACTTCGAAGCGCGATCTGCTCTTCAACAATTTCCTTTTTATAATCAACAAAGAACACGAAACCCGTAGGCGATTGCGGGAGTTTATTCTTAAAAACGTCAATCATGGCGTCAACTATTCTTCTTGTTCCCCACTCTTTCACTTCTGCCACTTGAAATGCCTGTACCAAAGCTTCACGCAGCTCTCGTTCATCTGTCTTATACTTTGGCCACGCATCAACAATCTGAGCAATACGTACAAGAAGAATGTCGTGTACAGTGAAGACTTCCCGAACCTGCCGCTGAGAAATCACGTTCGATTTGCTCAATTGCGCGATGCGCCTGATAAATTCTCTTTCTCGAGTAGGATCAATAATGCAAGCAAACGCGGCAAACTTCGAGTCTAACTTCACAAGTCCCTGCGGGACAGGATCTTGTGTCATTCTTTCTAATACTTCCAATACCTGTTCTGCACGTTCCCTGCTCCTTTGCGTCGTATCAACTGCCATGGCTTTTCTTTGTCGTTTACTTTGGTTTTATTTCTGTGGTGGTTGTTGCCCGTGTGGCGTTTTTTTCTTCGCCACTCTCTTCGCTAAACAGGCGATATAACTCTGTAGTGTTGCGTTCGGTTAGACCCTTCTTATTCTTAAACAGCTGATAGAGTTTCTTCTCATCTTCAGACAATTGTGCAAGCAGCTTCTCTTCCGCTCTAGTAACTTCTTTAGCTTCCTTGCGCCGGCGGCGCAGTAAGAGTATGCTCAGAACTCCTAAAAGCACACCTGCACCGATGCCCAAAGGCGTCTTGTTCTTCGACAAAAACTTTCCTGCTTCTGCCTGTGTTTTTTCTGCTACTTTCCGGACATCGGACGGCAGTGGACGACCGCTGTTGCCGCCTTCGCCCACAGAGTCGTCGACCTGCTTTAGTCCAGCACTGGCATCGGCAGCGTTCAGATTATTGGTATCTTGTGCTTGTTGTGCAAGACGACGCGCCAAGTCATCACGCTTGTCAAGCGCTTTATTGTATAAGTCAGTAATCTGCTCCGCCGTCACTTCCTCGGCTGCGGCCAGCGTGATTTGTACTACAAGCAATGTAAGCATCAGCATTCCCATTCCGATAAGCCGTAATTTATTCATTGTGTTGTCGGTGCTGTCTTATGCGTCTGCGTTCGCTGTGGTGGCGAATTTTGCCTATTCTGCAAGACGTCATGGAGCACTACTGCTGCTTCTTCGCACTTCAATGCTGCATCAGCAAGCTTACCTTCCTTTTCCAGAGATTCACATTGCGCGTAGAGTTCCTGCGCAATCTTGTACTGGGCAGCCACGCTATCAGATACTGCTGCCCCTTTCTTCGGCTTCGGCGAACAACCGCCGCTTATCGTTCCCGGCGACGGCGCAGCGTCGATGAAATCATGATCAGAAGACAACGGTTCAGTTGAGATTACTGCGCGACGATTCGGGCCGAAATCATCGCCAAACAACACCACTGGACCACGAGCAGAACTCGCTGATCCTACACCCGCGCTTGTCAAAACACTTGAAACTACGTCGGCGCGCAATTTACTTAATTCTTCATTAAGCTTCTTTGATTCCTCAACGCCCTTGCCCCTAAACAGCTCAGTGCTGGAAAAACCATACACGTTCACACTCGCGACCTGCATATCTTTGACTTTCATCGCATACGCTTCAATGGTTCCTTTGTTTGGCGGTTCTTGTGTTGAAGTTTTTGGCTCGCCGAGACCAAAAGCAATATCAAGCCTGCAGCCGCCATTCATCTTCGCGCCTTCAGCAGGCTTCGGCGCAATTTTCTTTGGCTGAGCTTTCTTTGCCAGTTGTGTTCCTCCGGAACTAACAGTTACGCAAATCCTCGCGTTTGCGCCATTGCCTAAGGTATTATCAGTGTCTCCGAATGACCCAACCACGCCTGAAATAGAGTAGATTTTCGTGACACCGGTGCCGATTTTGATCCGAGTCTGATCGCCATACGCTTCAAATTCGACGTGTTTTCCATTCCTGCTTGTTGTGCTCCCACCAAGCGGACCTGTCAGCGTCTCCTTACATTCATCACTCTTCTGAGCAGGAGGTTGAGTTTTTTCATCGACGTC
>JACRKM010000143.1 GCA_016219765.1 Candidatus Woesearchaeota archaeon | reverse complement strand
GGAAAGCTTAGACGAACTTCACCTTAAGCTTAACGACCAGCACAATTTCCGCCACCGCCCTTTTGCGAGGGATGAAAGTAACTGTATAGATGCTGACAAGGGGGATGCCCCATCGGGGAATGTCAGCCATCAACAAACGATATCCACTCACGAGCTGGCTGTGGCGGAAATTGAGCGAAGATGCGCGCAGCGCGTCTGAGCTGTGCTGGTCGTACATATGTGGTGAAGTTCGCTTACCGATGAAGCTTTCCACGTACGAATAATTGAAACAATAAGCTTTATAAAGCACCCTCTGTTTCGCGAAGGAAAGCTTAGACGTCCATTCAGAAGAGCTCATAAAGGTACAAAAGTACATTCAACGCAAAAATCGAAGGAAGTGACATTACAATGCAAAAGGAAATACGATGTTCCTCCTGCAAAAAAAAGATTACCAATATGAAAGCAGTTACCCGTTTTAATTGCCCTCAATGTGCAAAACAGGAGATTGTTCGCTGCGGACACTGCCGGGAGATTGTAGTGAAATACACTTGTCCCGAGTGTAGATTTGTGGGACCAAATTAAGCAAGATAAGATAAAGGTAATTCTATGGCTGATGTAATTGTTACATTCAAGGTGATGCCTAAGAATGTTACAGTCAATCTGCAAAAGGTGCACTCCGAAATCGAGGATCGCATCAAGCATTTTGGCGGCACAATCGGGAGGATTGAAGAGGTGCCGGTTGCATTCGGCCTAAAGTCGCTTAACATAATCTTTGTTATGGATGAGAATATTGGTTCCACTGAAGATTTAGAAAAAGAGATTACACAAATCAAGGGCGTTGGTTCTGTAGATGTTATTGATGTTCGCAGAGCTGTTGGATAAAACGGGTGCTAAAGTAATTAAAGTATGTCACGAATCAGCTTTCGCGCTTTCTTGCGCGTCGCAGTATCCATTACGATTTTTATCGCGCGGCTTTTCTTGTTAAGGTCGCGCAGCCACGTCACTTCTGATTCGATGAGTCCAAGCTCTGAAAAATCGACAAGGAATGTGCGTACGCGTCGCACAGAAAGCGGCTCCACATTATTCTTTGCACAGACCTCGACATAATGCTGGTATACTTCTCCTCCATTGAATTCATCTTTGTTAGATTGCAATATAGCAAGATAGAGCAGCTTCTGATGCTTCGTCAGCGTTGTAAGAGTGTGCAGCACCGTGTCTTTTTCGAGGTTGCTGTCTGCCTGGTCCACGACATCAAGGCCGATCTTAGACTTATTTTGTGAAAGTGCTATCTTAGCGCAGGAGTCAAGCAGCTCGAGTGCTTTCCGCGCATCGCCCCCTCTGCCTGCCTCGATCTCTGCAATCTTCTCGATGACTTGATTGCTCACTGCGTCCTTGTTGAATGCGTACTTAGCGCGATCGGCAAGAATGTCTTGGAGTTCTTCGGCCGTATAGGGGGAAAAGATGATCTTTACACGGCCAACGGTGGACGCGGTTTTGGGCTTTATGAAATCAACGACGCGCATGTCATTGCTAATCAGGATGGTAGATAGCCTTGCTGCACCCTTGGGTGCAATACGGCTGAGTCGATAGAGCACATCATCCCCGCTCTCGCGAAGTGCGTAGTCGACTTCGTCAAGAACCATGATGACGTGAGACTTTTCTTCGGCAAGAACGTGGTTGAACTCGTTCACTGCTTTTGATCGTGTCCAGCCTACGCGAGGATAATTCTTCGCCGGGTTTATTTGTGAGAGTGCATCGATAAGGATTGTCGTCTCAGTGCGGTTCTCCGAGCAGTTGACATACACACTCTTTATCTCAAGTGTTCGCTTCTTTGCCTCAGATTCAAGTTCCGAAAGAAGTTCAGTTACTATTGCCGTCTTGCCTGTTCCGGGATTGCCGTATAGAAAAACGCAATTGACTGCAGAGTTCATAAGGATCGGCGCCAGTTCCATTATGAGCTCGTTTTTTTGTTCAGTGCGGTGCACAAGGCCTGATGGGGGGATTAATGCGTACAGAACATCACGGTCTTTGTAGAGCGGGTTTTGTAGAACATCAGCGAAGGTCATTGAAGACTTTTTTTGGGCCGTGATGAGAAACACCTAAATGCATAATGTCCTGTAGCCGAGGTTGCTTGCTGCTGGCTTCTTCATGCAGTTCCACCCGTTTCCTGCTGGAAAAGCACTCAGAATACTTTTTAAACAAGGTGCGCTTCTATTTAAATATTCCGTTTTTTCCGGCGCTTCCTCTGCTTCCGATGTTTAGCTGTATGCAGTTCCCTGCAGGAATCGGTACATAACGAGCAAAACTTTTTTATACGGAACACAGCCCGCGTGGTCTCGTGACCCCGATCCGAATGTACGATATTCTCAAGGAGCGCTCCGCAATCAACATACTCAAAGTACTGTATGATCATGAATTTGTTCAAAAGGCGGCACACACGATATCCCTGGCTATTCTTTGCGCTCTGCTGGGAGTCCGGGCGAATGACATGGAAAAACCACTGGCGCTATTAGTCAGAGCGAACATGATCACAAAAGAATATTCTGGCGATGCAAACCGGACGATCCTTAGTTTGCGCAACAAGGGCAAGCGATTTGTAGAGCAATTTGACATTCTGCGTGACATTTTCGTTGATAAAAAAGAAGATCAGAAGTTTTTCCAGATTAATTATGAATTGACAACATTTGAAAAGAAGCTGCTGGCGCTGTGTTACAAGATGCAGTTGGAAAACGCAACCCCGGTTCCATTGCGCTCGCTTGCACTGGAGGCGTATCCGCACCAGGAGCCGTCAAAAACAACAGGAACAGTATCGCGATACATTACAAAACTTGCGGGTTTGAATTTAGTCAAGAAAGAGCAGCAGTCAGATGGATTATTTGTTGAAGTTACTGAGTCTGGGGAGAAAGTTGTGAAGAATCAACTGATAGAAAAATCTGTATAACAAAAGCCCATTTTGAAATCACTCAAAAATCAGACTCTGTAGAAAATAGCGCCGGCACGCTCACCACCACCGCCCCGAGAATAGCGAGTATTGCGTTTACGTTTACGAAAAAATAATTCCTGCGCCGCCCGACATCCCTCAGCGCACATAAGCGCTGGCGCTATCAGACGACCTTCGCTTCGCTGCGGTCACCTTCGAAATAATCACGCGGAATCATTTTGAG
>JACRKM010000141.1 GCA_016219765.1 Candidatus Woesearchaeota archaeon | reverse complement strand
TTTTTGATGTTCCGATTGCGTCTCGTTTAGGGAGCCATAACAATACTTGGGTTTCATATATGTCAAAAGAGTATGGAGCAGAATTGACAATAAGAGATGCGAAAGGAAGAACAATCTACAGCAATGCATGAATAAAACAGAAATGATACAAAGATATTTTTCCCATCTATTTTTCTACTGCCCGCTCGCCGGTCTTTCTAAATATTTATCCGGCGAAATGCCCATCAATTCCTGAAACTTGAATTTTAAGTCGTGCATGTTGTCTTTCGCAAATTCCAGATACATGCGCCGCTGCTTGAAATAAAACGAATAATTGTAGAACCACCAGAAGCTTTTTTGGATGAAATTTGAAAACGAATATCTCGTTTCCAGATAGCCCTTGATCGCAATCTTCACATTCCCTGTCTTGTCCGCAGCTTTGATGGTGCCGGTCACCGTAATAAAAATATTGACTGCCGTCCATTGGTCTTCTTTGCGTCGTGTTTTCCACCGGCCAAAGAAATCGCGATTTTCTCCCGCCCCGTCCCACCGGACATCAAACTCATGAATATCCTTGCTCTGGTTTTTCAAAACTTCTTTGATGATGCTCGGCGTTGCAGTCATTGGCAAAAAAGGGTTTTTTCCTGCATACGAAATTTCGAGTTTCTCGCTCGGCGTGAGAATATCATCATAAATATGAATTTCACCCATACTTACCCCTTATTTAGTTCTTGACCGTATTTCTTGAGGCTTTGTTCAAAACTGACCAGCAGCTCTTTTCCCGTATTCAAATATTCCATGCGCTTCTTCTGGTAAAATGCTTCGTGCCAGAACCGTCTGAGCATTTCATAGAGAATATTCTGCTGCCAGATGGTGTCTTGTGGATATTCCGTAATGAGTCGCGGCTTCAGTCGGATCGTTGCCTTTCCTTCACCATTGATCGTGAACCCTTTGAGCTCAATCACAACCGTGATATAGCTGAAAATGTCAAAAACTTTTGTCACTTCCCACTCCACTTCAAAGCTTTCCATGTCTTTTCCTTTTTCCCATTTGTATTTTTTTTCCTGCACATAAGCATCAGGAATGTTGAAAATCGACCGGACCTGTTCATTGATTTTCGGGTAGAATTTTTCTGGCGTTTTCCCCATAATGTCAATACGAAGATCTTTCACCGGTTCAAAAATATAGTCCCAAATCAGCAACTTGGTGCGTGCCCAGACCATGAAATCACCAACAACTAAAACTATTATTTATATCAGAACTATATAAGATTAATACGGAGCTTGAACGCAGTATGGTGCTTGAGATCATTGTTGCAGCGATTTTGATTGCGGTTGGGTTCCTCTCCATCTACCTGTCGATCAAGACCAAAGAAAAAGACAAGGACTTGGTCATTGTTCTCCTCGTTGGGCTGATCGCGCTCTTTGCCGGTGCGTGGATCATTTTCACCAAATTGACCCTGATGCTGATCCTGAAAAAGCTCGCAGGCCTGTGTTTGACCGGTGCGGGATTCTTCCTGATTTTTGCATTTCCTGATATTACGCAATACCAGTTAGAAGGCTTCAGTCTGACCGGCATTTTTATCGGTATTGTCCTTTTTGTGGTCGGTCTGTATCTGCTTCTTTTGGCATAATGAAAATTTATATAGCGCTGGCGTGAGTAGTAGATAGTATGGCAAAATTTATTCTCGACAACTACGGAAAGATCAATCACGCAGGACCGCCTTTTGACAAGTGGTTAGGTTACGGAATCTGTAATTCTCCGTTCGAAGCAGAAGTCTCGATCGATTTTACTGCTGCTCCGGGTGCAACGCTGAGCGTATTTTACAGTTTGGTATGGATGTTTGATAAATGGGAATATCAGAAAGTGGTTAAGGCAGATGAATGGGTCGACGTCTCACCAGTACACCAACAATATTATCAACTAACACACAAACAGAAAGAGGAGCTCGAAACGCGCATCAAGCAGGGCTTGCAGTCATCAGCACAGGCAGTCGCAGATTTGGAGTTGCTGCTCCACGACAAGCGCAAGTACGAGGAGTTTTTGCGCTATTTGGGATATCGTACACCGCGGGAAATGGAAGAAGCGCAGAAGAAAAAACCACCAGAATCAGTGCCTGCAACCTATGACGAACTATATCTAACTGTTGACAATGATGAAAAAAAGAAAAAACACCGCATCACAAATATTGATAATCATTCGCTCAAAGCAGTGTTCATTGACCAGGTTGATGCGCATACCGGAGAAGTTGCCATGCGGTCAATCATCCAGCGCTGGCCAACCCTGATTTCAGACTTCATGCGCATGAAAGATGAGGACGTGAATCCCGAAACCGTCATGAAGGATTTGGATGTGTCCCGCGCTGAGGCAGTGGTGCTGATCACCAAAAACAAGCTGTTCAACGAGTGGAAAAAGCTCTTTGCAGGCCAGACAAAACAGCGGTACGAACGCATCATGGCACTGGTCAGGAGCAGAAAAAAATCCGTTGATGAATATAAAGAATGGCTGACGCCCGTTGTCGCGCGCCACCGTATGATCAAGGAACAGCTTTCGAGTGATGCAGGACGTTCAGAACAGCTTGCGATGTATTTCCGAAGTGGTGGCACTGCTGTATCCATGTCCATGATTGAAGACTGGGCATGGAAAGATTTCCGTACACCAGAATTTTTCAAGGGCGGTTCAGAACTGGAAGCACGCATCGCTCCCGGCGCGAAAATGGAAACAGGAGAACTTGACCCTTACGATGAATGGACAAAAAAGACCCTCATCTGGGACAAAGAACAAGGGCTTGTCGCCGATCATAACTGGATTACAGAAGAATGGATACAAAAGCAAAAAGAAGACATGTTTAAAGAAAATTGGCTGACGCGAAAACTCTATTATTCGTTTATCAAACTTGTCTACGTACGTACCGTGGTCCGCATGCCGAATGGTGAGGAAATTGAGGACGGCATATTTAATGTAAAACTTACATGCATGTCACGAAATGTTCTGTTTGCAAAAATACTTCAGCTCAAGGCAAAGCAGGAAGAACTCAACCAGTATGTTGCTGACTTGATTGGCACGAAGCATGAAGCAGACTGGATGAAAGGGAAAAAATATGAAGTCCCCAAGGCAAAATTCGAAAACATTCAAAAACTGTTTGATAAGTTGTCGCTCAATTTTCAGATTTTCAAGCGCGGACCATATGAGCACGACTTTGACGAGCGCCTTACGAAATATTATTTTGCTCCGATGGCAGAAGAACGCTATAATCCTATTGTGAACCTCATCAAAAAGAAAATGGGCTACGGGTTGAGCAGTTGATCGTTCATGGTATATAATGTCGGTATTTCTTCAGGCTGGTGGAAGGTCGGCAAAGATCCCGGTCTCTTGGGCATGGCGCAAAAGATTGCAGGATTTAGTGCGACCCAAGGCATTCAGTTTACGCAAGTGGACTTAGAGACGACGAGTGAATTCTACGAGCCAGAACTGGAAGCACGTATGCGCCGCGTCCGAAGCAAGCTGGGCATCAAGGCAGGACTGCACGGCGAGATCGGACGGTTTATGTCCCTTGATTCTTCGCTGCGTACAGACTGGGAGCAGACGCATTTGCGATTATGTGAAACCCTCAAATTTGCGGCAAAATTTGGACTCATTTATGTGAATGTCCACCTGTCTGCAAACGAACTGATTTCCATGATCGAGTCGCAGCAGCGCGTGTACGGCTATTCGTACCCCGTGGTTGCGCCGGACGGCAGGCCGTTCACGCTCTGGATCAAGGATAAGGGAAAAGAAACAAAAAAGGAACTGGAAAAACATATTTCTGATCGTTTGTCTGGTCGTGGCGATATTTTACCAGAAGCGATGAAAGAAAAACGAAAAGAGGATATGAAGACCGCCGGGTATATCCAAGAGGAGACAATCAAGCGCACGAATGCAGAAATCATAGCATTGGCAAAACAAAGTTTTTTTTTGCGCCCTGCAGATGAACAAGCAATCAAGGAAAAACATCAACAAGAGCTTGAACGACAAGCAAAAAAAGAAGGAAAATTGAAAGAACATATCGACGAGGAAGAATTGGTTGAACGCTGGCTTAATCTCGGCCCGTCTGATTTTAACTCGTATGTCCTCGATGATGCAGAATTCGGCGCCTATCATATTGTTGCCGCAGAAATGAAGGCAAACAACGATTATTTGTGGACAAACATTGTGAACAGCGGCGACTCAGTTGATGATGTGTATTATAACAATGAAGGAAAGTTCGCAGCAGCAGTCGCAGCAAAATATCTGGAAGGCCACATCTTTGCAAAACACCGGTACAACACCATTCATTTGGAAGGCATGAGCATTGCAGAATGGCTGGTGAGAAAAAATATTCATTTATTGCTGGAAACGCCTGAAGGTCCTGAAGGAAAGGAAGGATTATATCGACTGTTTGATCCATTGCATGCCTACTATGCAGTCAAAAATATGAACTGTCCGAACGTACGGCTCACGCTTGACTTTGAGCACATGTTGTCGCATAAAATCGATCCCGACGTAAAAATCAAACAGCTGCCGGGAGATTTTGGACGATATGTGTACTTGTTCCACTTAGGCACGCCAATCCCCTATTTCGGAACTGCACATATTCCCATCGCGCGAGGTTCTCGTTCACAAGAAATTTTGTACCGCTGGATTTACGCGATCAAAAAGAAAGGGTTCGACAGTGGCTACATTATTTTCGAGCGCGGTGGTGGCAGGTCAGGCGGCGGAAAAACATCACAAGAAGTCATGGAAGACAGTGTCTTGGCACTCCGCCAGATTGCCAAGTATCTGGATAAGGATGTTCCCCCAGAACAATTGCCGCTCGAATTCTATGGCGTCTCAGAAATGAATGAGGACGTCTACAAACGCCAGCTCGTTGCAATTCGTGATCATGCATGGGATCCGTTGAAGGGAGTCTTGCAGATTCCTGAAGAAGAGCACACATTCCTGAGCGGCGCAGCAGTCAAGGCAAACAAGGCAGAAGAATGGAAGAAGGGAAAGTTTAGATAGTTCTTTTTTATGTTCATTCGGGAGAGAACAATCATGAGTATCTCAAAAATTGAGAAATATTACAACAAAAAAGCTGTTAAACAAAAAGACTGGAGAGAAAAATCACCCATCTTCAAATTTTTAGATAAACTCAAATGGTATTCGATATCTAACGTTTTTACTAAAACTGGGAAAGTTCTTGATGCTGGTGGTGGAGAAGGTCGGTGGTCCATTAAACTAGCAAAACACGGTCATAACATTTCTCTTGTAGATATTTCTCAAGGACTTTTATCAATTGCTGAAAAAAACATAAAAGAAAAAAACTTAACAAAAAAAATAAATATTTTTCGTGCGGATATCCGTAAACTACCCTTTCCTTCAAACTATTTTGATTATATTTTGTGTGAAGGAGACGTTCTTTGTATTACACCACAAATTCAAAATACATTAAAAGAACTTCGGCGAGTACTAAAAAAGAACGGAATCATCTACGCTACATTTGTGAGTTATTACCATGCACTATTTTTTCAATTAAAAAAGGGGATAAATGATTTTGAAAAATTTCAAAAGACGAAAATAATAAATGTCGGTTCATTAAATTTTCATACATATAAAAAAGATGACCTTGAAAGGTTATTTACACTGAGTAAATTCCATATAGCTAAGATCAGTGGTGAAATTTATTTTACAAGTTTCTTGTATGGAGAAAATCAATTCAAGGAATTAAAAAATGAAAAAATATCTAAGAAATTACTTCATTTGGAAAAGGATATGTCAAAACAAGACGAGATTGCATCATTCGCAGGTCATTTGATTGTTGTTGCAAAAAGATAAATATTTCGACCGAACAGATTTCATTTGTTCTTTAGCTTATTGCGTCTAACGAACACACATAGGTTCATCAAAGTTTTCTACAGATACAGTGTATTCTTCTTATTTCGTTTAAAATATCGTTTCATTCTGAAACAAAAACAAACAATAAAAACGCTTTTATATCCTTGCTCAAGATAGGGTATAGAGATACTATGACCGCAGAAAAAAAACCTGCAAAAGTCAGCAAAGAAATGGAAAAATTGCGCAAACAACAGCTCGCGCTTGCCAACAAATTCAAGGAAGAAATTCTCAAGCGGCACAAGACGATTGTGAAGGCTGTGGTGCTCTTTGGATCTCTGACGCGGTCGGATTTCCATGAAAAAAGCGACATTGACATGCTCGTCATCATTGATGACATTGTCGCACGCTTTACACCGGAGATGAAAGACCGGTTTGATGACGAGATTTATTTCATTGCAAAAGATATTTCCCCAAACATGACGGTGCAGCCGTCCTGGACGCTCACGGAATTTTGGGACATGGCGCGCATTGGTCATCCCTTGCTGTACACGATCGTGCGTGACGGCTGGGCGCTGTATGACACCGGGTTCTTTATTCCAATCCGTAAACTGCTGGAACTGGGCAAGATCCCGACAACGCTTGAGGCAGTGGAAAAATTCATGGAAACTGCGCCACAAAAGATCAACCGCGTGGAAAACGCCAAGTTGTACATGGTTGCAGAAGACCTATATTATTCCATGCTTAATTCAGCACAGGCGGTGTTGATGTTCCTTGGCTATGCACCACCCTCACCCAAGCACACACCCATTGATGTCAAAGAACATCTGGTTGACACGAAACTGCTCGAAGAGGTCTATTTGCACGACATCGAGAAAGTGATTGCATTCCGCAAGGGCGTGGAGCACAAAGAGATCAACGACCTGAAAGGCGCTGACCTGGATGATTATATTGCACGGACAAAACAATTCGTCTCGCGTATGGAACAGCTGCTCACCCAGCTGCAAAAACAGAAAAAAGAAACCATTGTCGTGAAGAATTACGAAGTCATGGTCAAGGCTGCGGTTGCTGCGCTCAAGAAAATGAACGTGCTGCCGCCTGATCCCAAATATCTTCCTGTTGCCGTGAAAAAGCATCTTATCGACGGCCGCAGAATCGACCAGTACTACGAGGAAGTGTTCCACAAAGTCATTTCCATGCGGAAACTCGTCGACGACAAAAAACTGGATGAAGTGCCGCAAAAAGACATTGAATTGATGCGGGAATATGTGCGCCGATTTGTGCAGGATCTGCGCCCGTTGCTTGAAGATTTGCCAGAACGCACGCCGCACAAAAAGGCAAAAGAACACGGCAAAAAAGAAGGAAAGCAGAAGTGAACCTCCCCCTAGCAAGCTAGGGGGCTTCTAGCCACGCCACGTTTCTTGATGTGCGTTGATATACCGTTCCACTTCGTCAAGGTTGAGTCCTCCAACTGTATTGCAGTAGTATCCTTTCGCCCAGAATAGTCC
>JACRKM010000142.1 GCA_016219765.1 Candidatus Woesearchaeota archaeon | reverse complement strand
GTCGCTTCCTGAACAATCTCAACTGACACAGCCGGATGTTTTGCGACCTCATCAAACATGAAATTCAGCGCAGCCTTCATGTGAGAAGGCATAGCGACAGATATCTGCCTTTCCTTACCGCCAAGACGCGCTTCCGAGAAATTACCGCAGACATGCACTGTGAGCGAAGGGATTCCAGACTCGGCACGGTGGCGTGTGGCAAATATGATGAAATCAGCATCGACTTCTGAATCGATGCCCTCACAATCGACATTGCTACGATCTACAGTATACAAGCGCGCAGCACCTGACTTGTGCTCAAAGATAGGGTGACGTTCGTAAGGCTCATCAAGCTCGTGGAAACTGCCGCTAAGCAGAAGATGATCCTTGATGTTCATAGCAGCAAGATCCTGCGTTGAAGTGATGATAGCGTAGCGCATGACTGATCGATAGCTGCCCGCGCCCTCTTATTCTTTTCTCTGTTGATCTGCCGCAGGCGTTCCGCAAGCTCCACGAAAGATTTAATAAGTATAAAGATAATCATGTAAATAATAATTAAAGTAAGTATTATCTCGATGGCGAACATTTATATATAAGTATTTTAGTAATAATATAAGTTAGTAAGAAGATCAGTATCTCTGAAGACATTTTCAACGGTCTATTATGGCAGAACTCAGACGTAAGCTCTACCGCAGGGGATCAAGTTACGAGACCACAATCCCAATGCCCCTTCTCTTCGCACTCGACACCTCCAAAAAGCATGTCGTCATTTTCAAATTCGATAACAAGCAAAACCGCTGGTATGTCGAATTTGAACCCGCACCTATCGGGGAAAAAGAGGAGAAGAAAAAGAGGGGGATGAAGCGCTAGCGAAAGCCTGTGCAGACCGGTCTTTTTCTTTCACACATACAAAGAAAAACAAAAGAAAAACAAAACTAAGAAAACCATGAAACTCGTCATGCACGGCGCCGCACGGGAAGTCGGACGTAGCTGCATCGAATTACAGAGCAAGCAAAGCAGGTTCTTGCTTGACTGCGGCATCAAACTCACGGAGTCAGGGACTGAGTACCCTGTAGGACTTGAGCGTGCCGACGCTATCAGAGCGGTCTTCCTTTCACATGCACACCTTGATCACACCGGAGCGCTTCCGCTCTTTGACCATCGGGGAATGAAGTGTCCTATCATCGCTACGCCGACGACGAAAGCCCTCACACGGCTTTTGCTTGAGGATGCATTTAAAATCGGCAGGCTGCAACACGCGCAGCTGGGATACGAACAACTCGACATTGATAAGGCACTCGCGTGCATGAGCAATGTACAGCTTAATGATTCAGGAACAATCGATAATGTTTACTACAAATATTTCGATGCCGGACACATTCCTGGAAGTTCCTCGATCGTTCTTGCATTGGAAAATAAAAAGCTGCTCTATACAGGAGATTACAACCCTCAGGAAACACTCCTCATGCATGGAGGATCGCAGGATTTTGGCGATGTTGACATCATGATCACCGAAACCACTTATGGCGATCGGGATCATCCGCCACGGACAGCCACAGAGCGCAGATTATTACAGCGCATAGAGGACACGCTGGCGCTTGGCGGCAAGGCGCTCGTTCCTTCATTTGCCGTTGGAAGAGCGCAGGAAATGCTGTTGCTTCTGGCACGTAAAGACTGGGGAGTTCCCGTATACATAGATGGAATGGCTCTTGAAGCAACGCAGCTCCTCCTTGAGCATCCTGACAGCCTTAAGGAAGCCGACAAACTTCATGAAGCATTGCGAAAAGCCCAACAGGTCCGCAGAGGAGAACGCCACAAGATTTTTTCCAAACAGTCGATCGTGATCACCACATCAGGCATGCTGACCGGAGGGCCCATAATCGATTACATCAAACACACGCATAACGACGTGAATAGCGCGATCCTACTGACCGGTTACCAGGCAGAACACACCAACGGCCGTCTCTTGATGGACAAGCATCATGTTTACATCGACGGATGGAAAACTGCTGTCAAATGCACCGTTGAACAATTCGACTTTTCCGCACACGCGGGCGCCACAGAACTAAAACGCGTGATTCGCAAAATCTCACCGCACACGCTCGTCGTCCAGCACGGTGATCCGGCTGCCGTAGAGCATATGCGGCTGTGGGCCGCGGCACTCGGCTTTGATGTCCGTACGCCGTCGCTCAACGAAGTCATTTCAATCGATTGAAAAAACTTATCGAGCAAATTTCCAAAGGAGGCATTCGTATGGGGTATCGCTTACGCGATGTGATCAATGGCGTTGATTACCACGACCTGCAAAAGCTCAAGAATGATCTTGCCAACGGCGGACTCCACCTGCGCAAGTTTGTGGACCAAAAAATAGCGGAGCACGAGCGCAAGCATGAGTGCATCTGTGCTGGGTGCCAAGCGACGATTGATCAGTACAGCACCACGAATTATACATTGATCTTCGGTCCTGATGACCTCAAACGCAAGGCAACGTTCTGTGCACTTGACTGCCTAAAGTATTTCATTTTATC
>JACRKM010000137.1 GCA_016219765.1 Candidatus Woesearchaeota archaeon | reverse complement strand
TGGCATTTTCCAAAGGGGGGTAGCATGAAACTGACATTGGCTGAACCAAATTATCTGCGTGACAGTGTTTCTCTTATCGCTGAACTTGTCAATGAAGCCTCGTTCAAGATCACTAAGCATTCGATGGAGCTTGTCGCGATGGACCCGGCGAACGTCGCGATGGTCGTCTTCAAGCTTCTTTCTTCTGCATTTTCTGAATTCAAAGTCACAGAAGATGTAGAGATTGCGATAAACCTCAACAACTTCAAGCAGATCCTCAAACGCGGCAAATCATCCGACGTTCTCACACTTGAGATTGAAGAAGGAAAACTTAAGGTAGAATTCAAAGGTGGAAGCACGCGTACATTCTATCTCCCAATAATCGATGTAGAAGAAAAGGAGCAGCGCGTTCCAGACCTGCGCTTCCCGCTTACAATCAAGACAAAAACCGCGGTGCTCGCGGACGCGATTGAAGACGTTGATGTTGTTGCTGAATCCGTCAGCTTCATCGTCGATGGGAAAAAGCTGACGATTCTTGCGGAAGGTGATCTGAGCAAGGCGAGAATTGAAATCCCATCAAAAGATGATACTATCATTGTATCAGATACCCCTGACAAGACTAAGGCAAAATACTCTATTGAATACCTCAAGAAGATGATAACTGCCGGCAAGCTGGCTAATGACGTCACCATGCAATTTAACAAAGACTACCCGCTTAAGCTCGAATACAAAGTGATCGACAAGATCTTCTTAAGCTTTATTCTTGCGCCACGAGTCGAGAATGATTGAATACTTCGGTATTCTGGGCTTCTTCTTGTTATTTAATATTCTTAAGATTCTCGGGACAGAGCCTTATCGTGGAAAATGCTTATAAACTTTCTAGTCTTTTTCCTTCACATGCCAACACTATTCAAGGATCTTGCCAGCTTCTATGATGAACTTGAAGCGGTATCTTCGCATCTTAAACTGCGCGAAATTCTTGTTAGGTTCTTCAAAAGACTCTCTGCATCCGAAGTCAAGATCACAGCGTACCTCACGCTTGGAACTATCGGACCGCACTATGAAAAAACAGAATTGGGCATCGCGGAAAAGATGGCTATACGAGCCGTGTGCAGCGCATGCGACGTCTCCAAAGAGAAAGCCACGAAGCTTCTCAAACAACAAGGGGACCTTGGAGGCGTTGCAGAATCTCTTGGCGGCCGTGGCAAAAATCAGTTGACAATCCAACAAGTGTACCATACATTTCTTGCTGTTCGTGACGCTTCAGGGGGAGGAAGCCAAGACAAAAAAATACAATTGCTCACAGGAATCTTAAAGAGCGCATCGCCAGCCGAGGCAAAATACATTATCCGCATCGCGCTTGGCAAACTACGCCTGGGCGTAGCTGACAAATCACTCCTTGACGCATTTGCAATCGCGTTTACTGGAAGCATTGATAACAAGGAAATGATCGAAGATAGCTATAACGTATGCACTGACATCGGAGGCCTTGGAGAAGCGCTCGCAAAAAAAGGAATCAAAGCGACCCGTCAATTTGACATTGCACTCGGGCGGCCAGTGCAATCCATGCTCGCACAACGCGTTAATGAGGTGCCGGAGATCCTTGAGAAAATTCCCGGAGAGATCGCCGCTGAAGAAAAATACGACGGGGAACGCATGCAGATCCACAAAGATGGCGCTCGTCTCATCGCATTCTCGCGGCGCCTTGAAAACATCAGCGCACAATACCCGGAAATTATAGAAGCAGCGAGAAAAAGCATCAAAGCAAAAACCACTGTCCTAGATGGGGAAGTTGTGGCTGTCAAGAACGGCAAAATAATGCCATTCCAGCTTCTAATGCAACGAAGACGTAAATATAACATTGAAGAATACCGTGTAAAAATTCCAACCGTGATATTCCTGTTTGACATTCTATACCTTAACGGCGAATCGCTTCTCAAAAGAAGTTACCCCGAACGCAAAAAATTGCTCGCGAGCACCATACGCGACTCAGAACGTGTCAAACTTGCAGGAGGCGTTACATCCGCACGCATCGACGTGATCCAAGCATTCTTCGAAAAATCAGTCAAGCGAGGACTTGAAGGCATCATCGCAAAATCAACAGGACCAGAATCGCTCTACAAGCCCGGCAAGCGCGGCTGGGCATGGATCAAGTGGAAAAAAGAATACGCCCAAGGCATGCGCGAAACATTCGATCTCGCTGTAGTAGGGAGCTACGCAGGCAAAGGCAGCAGGAAAGGACGCTTTGGAGCGCTTCTCTGTGCAGCATATAACAAACAAAACGCGCAGTTCGAGACCTTCACCAAAGTTGGCAGCGGATTCACTGAAAAAGATTTTGTACAACTAAAGAAAGCTCTGCACCCACTCGAAGCCAGAACAAAACCTAAACTCGTACGAATTGAAAAGACAATGCTTCCCGATACTTATTATGAACCAGGACTGGTGATCGAAGTCCTCGGAGCCGAGATCACCGACAGCCCCAACCATGCGGCTGCAAAGGATGTTCTCAAGACCGGGTTAGCGCTGCGTTTCCCACGGTTTATCAGGATCAGAAAAGACAAAGGGCCGACAGACGCAACGACTGTTAAAGAAATAATCGCACTTCACAAAAAGAAGTACAAGAAGCCTGCACGATAAAAACCTGATGACGAATAACCAATCCAAAATGATTAATAACAGAGAAATTAATAATAGAGAAGTTCATTTATTGATTATTTGTATTTGTTTAGCTCTTATGCTCACAGCGCCGCCACGACGCTCGCTATGTAAGTGAAATCAGAATGAGTATTCCAAGAGTCGTGTGATCGTATCCACCGTTCGCGAGCTCGCAGGTCGGTGGCGGCGCTGTGAGACTGATTAGCTAAACAAATACGATTATTTTTGTACTGCAGTATAATGGACAATGATCAACCAACAATTCGCAAAACTCCTCCACGACGTTGCAGATATCCTTGAACTGCAGCAAGTTCCCTGGAAACCCCAGGCGTACCGCAAGGCTGCTCGATCCATCGAAAGCCTTCAAGACGATCTTGCTGAAATCTTCAAGATCAAGGGAAAAAGGGGGCTCGAAGATGTTCCCGGCGTTGGATCAGGCATTGCGGACCATATTATCGAATATATCAAAAAAGGAAGCGTAAAGAAATTCCAGACAATTCTTAAAAAAGCACCCAAAGGATACACTGAACTTCTCGAAATCGAAGGGCTTGGCCCACGCAAAGCCAAAATTCTTACCGAAAAACTCGATATAAACAATCTTTCAGATCTCCGTAAAGCACTTGAGAAGCACAAACTTCGAAGCGTCGCCGGATTCGGCGAAACCACTGAGCAAAACCTGCTCAAATCGCTAGCACTGCATGAAATAGGGCAGAAACGCATGCTTCTTGGGAAAGCACTGCCGCTTGCCGAAGAGATCATTATGCTGCTCAAGAAGAAAGTGCAGATACAGCAAATTCAGTATGCGGGCTCGCTCCGACGCATGAAAGATACCATTGGTGACATCGATATCCTGGTCGTTTCATCCGACGCGGCAAATGTAATGCACGTATTCAGGCACCTCCCTTCTGTCCAGCGCGTGCTCGCTTCGGGTGAGACAAAAAGCAGTGTAATCCTCAAAGAAGGCGTGCATGTTGATCTGCGCGTACTTCCCAAAGAAAGTTACGGAGCAGCTCTGCAGTACTTCACCGGAAGCAAAGACCACAACATTGCACTCCGGAATATCGCTATCAAAAAAGGATACAAGCTCTCAGAGTACGGACTCTTCTCGAAGAAGACAGGAAAACAAGTTGCCGGAGCAACCGAAGAAGAAGTATATTCAAAACTTGGATTTCCTTATATTCCTCCTGAACTGCGGGAGTCTGCAGGCGAGCTTGATGCAGCGCAAAAAGGAAAACTTCCCAAACTTATAGAACCTGCCGACATTCGCGGCGACCTTCACGTCCACACGAAGCTTTCCGATGGGACAGAAAGCATCGAAGCAATGGTCTCAGCGGCACAAAAACTAGGGTACGAATATGTCGCCATCACTGACCATTCACCGTCTGAAAAAATCGCGCACGGCCTTGAGATCGACAGGCTGAAACAACAATGGAAACAAATCGATGCATTGTCGATAAAATATAAGATTCGCATCCTTAAAGGGTCGGAGGTAGACATCCGCGCCGACGGGACTTTGGACTATCCTGATGAGATCCTCCGCCAACTGCACATTGCAGTCTGTTCTATTCACTCACGCTTCAAGTCAAGCAAGCAAGAAATGACACAACGGGTATGTTCTGCACTGGAGAATAAATATCTCGACATTCTTGGGCACCCATCTGGGCGGCTTATTGGGCAACGGGAACCATATGAAATCGACTTCGCGAAGATTTTTGACACTGCTGCGCAGAATAAGAAGGTAATCGAGATCAACAGCCAGCTCGCCCGTCTTGATCTTAATGGCCCGCACATCAGGCTCGCAAAAGAATACGGCTTACTATTTTCCATCGATACCGACAGTCACGCTTCAACACAACTACTAAATATGCGGTATGGAGTTGCGCAGGCGCGACGCGGATGGCTGACGAAAGCAGAGGTCGTGAACACGTTGCAACTTGCAGGGTTGCGTAAGGTGTTTAGAAGGATTCCTGATAACTATTAATTTTATTGTATTTGTTTAGCTATCTGCTTAATCACGACCAGCACATTTTCCGCAACCTTGTCAAATTGGATGATTTGTTGCTGATAAATCAAAAACTCCGCCCTAAAGGTTGGAGTATGTTTGTTGTTATCATGAACAAACTGCCGGGCGGAGTTTTTGGTGTTAAAAC
>JACRKM010000136.1 GCA_016219765.1 Candidatus Woesearchaeota archaeon | reverse complement strand
GTAAGTTCTGAAAGCGTATTTGTGGCGTATAGTCGCGACTCAAAGAATTCTCATATGACATGCACTGATCGGCTGTACGCTGATCGTATTCTTCCATACAATCCTTGGAGAATTATCGATATTCATAATGACCGCGCTCTTGAAGAAATCATCAGACGGTCCCGCATTGAAGATGAAGTCAGAAAACGACAGAGAGCTCCGCGTCAGGTTCCACATTATGACGTGCCGTTCATTCATCCACAGGAGCGATCGCCAGATCCACCGCAACCAAGGATTTACATCGACGAATAATATCGTAAACGATATCAGCTGATTATTTATTGTATTGTGAATGTTGGGGTTGGTGCGAAAATAAGCAACCTGTTGATAATACCGGCAGGCACCGCTACACTACGTTGCGCTTGTTTAACGCCGCGCCAAGCTCGTGATGTGTATTGTATTCAATGATGGCCGACATTCCCCGGATGGGGCATCCCCCTTGTCGGCGCGTTTGTGTTGCTTTCCATCTCTCGCAGAAAGGCGGCGGTGTTAAACATGCCTGCCGTGCAAAAGCAAATAATTTCGCACCAACCCGTGAATGTTTATTGTATTTATTGCGGCAACTCTATAGTGAATGTGGCTCCTTTCCCAACTTCTGAATCGACAGTGATTCTTCCACCGTGCAGGGTGACAAGATGCTTGACGATAGCAAGGCCTAACCCTGTTCCTCCCTGTTTTCGTGTCATGAAATCATCTGCCTGATAGAATTTGTCAAACAAGAACGGAATCTTGTCAGGAGTAACGCCACCGCCAGTATCTGCGATTATGAGTTTCCAAAGCATTCCTTTCTTGAAGGCAGAGATGCTTATTGATCCCTTTGGCGGCGTGAATTTTATAGAATTATTGAAAAGATTTATGAAAATTTGTGCGAATTTCTCTTCATCCACCAATACGACAAAATCTTTTGGAACATCGATTTTGACGAAGATTCCCTTGTCTTTTGCTGTTGAGAGATAGAGGGGGTTTGTGACCAGTGTATAGATGTTGACAGCAGTGCGGGTAATCTCGATTTTGCCGGCTTCGAGTTTTGAGAGATCGAGGATGTTATTGATAAGCTTGTTAAGCCGTTCGTTCTCTGTATTGACGACTGAGAGCGCTTTTTTTTGTTTTGGCGGCAGCGTGCCAAGTTTTCCTTGCAGGAGGAGCGCAGTGTACAGTTTCATTGAAGTCAGGGGCGTGCGGAGCTCGTGTGAAACGACAGAGACAAACTCGTCTTTGAGCCTGCCGACCTCTTTTTCGTGAAGATATCTTTTTTGAGATGCCAGTAGTTCTTCCTTGAGAAATGCTTTATCAACAAGCTTGAGATACACGACGCGGGTGAAGAGGAGAACTGCAAGAATCGGGAACGGGTGAGACGCTACTTGCAACGATACGTTTGTTCCGTCGTACAGCAAGATATTTAGGAGTTTGAGGAAAGGAGTTGTAGCGAATACAACGAAAGCGAGCATGATGTTGGCGTGATACGGAATACGTTTTGGAACTCCAAAATAGATAAGATAGGCAAAGTACGAGAGAATGACTATTTGCGAAACTGAAGAGCCGGTCTGCAAGATACTCGTATAATCTGCAGGCTTGAAAGCATCACGTACAAAAAACAACGTCAAGGAAAGCGCAAGTGACACGAGCCCCAGCGCGAGAACACGTTGTTTTAGGAACGGCATCAAGTGGCGTGAGCGCTGAAGAATTGCGGGTGTCGCAAATGCTGCAGCAACAAAGAAGACGGCAACGATTTCAGTTGAACCTTTGAAGAGGCTGACGCTCAGCCGCGGCACACCCGCAGCAACGCCGAATACCTGAGGCGAGGAAAGAAGAATTATGATAAGGCGTTGTAATGCAAGCAGTCCGAAAGCGAACACGAGAAATTTGTATTCCTTTTTCTTTGTGTGCCTCCATTCAGATGCAACCATGTAAGCGATGATCACAAAAACTAAAAGTTCGATCGCGCGTTTGAAAAGATCGCCTGCTGGGGTCCCTAAAAAGAAGAAAAAGCTGTGCAGGGTGTCATTGTAGGACATGGTTTCACAGAGGAGCTCTGAAAGTTAGCAGTGCTCAGGAAAGAAGTTTCTTTACCTGCGCAACTAATTGCTGTGGCTCGAACGGTTTTGTAAGATAATCGTCCGCTCCGACCATCACCCCTTTAGTCTTGTCCACCTGCTGGTTCATCGCTGTGACCATCAGGACCTTGATGCGCGCTAGCTGAGGATCCTGCCGTATTGTAAAGCAGATATCGTAGCCTCCCCGGTGCGGCAGCATCAGGTCAAGAACAATAAGATCAGGTTTGAACTTTCTTACCTTGGCAAGTCCTTCTGTTCCGTCAAATGCGTATGAGATCTCGTAATCATTGCCAAGGAGCATTCCTTCTGCTTCGGCAATGTTTCGCTCATCTTCAATGATGAGAATCTTCTTTTTGGTGCCCTTTTTTGCCATGCTTCATACCCTAAGATGAAATGATAAGGAACAGATCAGAAAGCAGTCGCCGTGTTTTATTTAAATTTTGTTAAACTAAGTTTACCACCGCTCGGTAAAAACTCTCCTGTTTGAATGCCACATTACCCACACATAAATCATAGTATCTGTTTGGCTAATCACGCTCACAGCACCGCGACGACGCTAGCCACTTCCGGTATTATTTACTTGATGTGACCTTGTTTTTTGTGACAAATCATTCCTGCGACGCTCGGCGTCCTTCAGCGTAAACCTCAGAGAGGTGTGGAAACGATAGTGACCACATCTACGCTGGCAAGATCGGGCGACGCTCGCTGCTGCGAGGTCATCCACGAAATATACCTGACGGGTCTATTTTGAGGAAACCTGCCTCGAGTCGACGAATGACAGGGGTCCCCTTCGGGGATGTCAT
>JACRKM010000138.1 GCA_016219765.1 Candidatus Woesearchaeota archaeon | reverse complement strand
CCACTGAGGGTTGTGACGACGGCAGGAGGCCTGCACCACCACGCCAGGCTCGTGATGTGTACGTGTTAACTGATGACCGACGTTCCCCGATGTGCCTTCCCCATAAGGGAGTGCCTCCCTTATTATCGAAAATCAAAGATTTTCGGAACATCCAGACTATCTGGATGCAACCCACCTCAAGACGGGCATGAAGCCTGCCGAATACCGACGAGCTCTGTCCCCTTCGTCGTCCGATTGGAGCGAAGCGAAAATCGGACTTGAGATCGAGTGCCAGCGGATCGATGGCCGCTGGGGGCGTCCCCCTTGTCGGCGTGTTTGTGTTTCTTTCCATCTCTCGCAAAGAGGCGGTGGTGGTGAGTGTGCCGGCGCCATTTTCTACAGAGCCAACTTGCGTGCAACGTTTAAGAGAAACAAAAAATAAAGAAGAAAAAATTATTGTTCTGTGAAGTCGTCGACTGTTTCCTTGAGCTCTTCTGTGCGTTTGAGCAGTCCTTTATTCCTTAAATACTCGGTTGTAAGGATGTAAAACACAAGACCGAGGCTCTTCTTGCCTTTATTATTACATGGAATTACAAGATCTACATTGTTTGACTGATTATTCGTATCGCACAATGCTACCACCGGCATACCTGCCTTGATCGCATCATTGATTGCGTTACGATCGGGCCATGCGTCAATAACAAGCAATACTTTCGCTTCTATGAAACTCTTGAGCTGAATATTTGTCAGAATTCCCGGGGGGTAACGACCTGCAAAGACACGTGCGCCAGTAAGTTTTCCAAACAAATTAACAGGCTTCCAGCCATTCTCGCGCCTGCACACTACCAGAATATCCCGCGGCTCGTACTGCGCAAGAAACTTTGACGCAATGGCCAACCGTTCGTCGATCTTTTGCAAATTGAGAACATACAAACCATCAGGGCGTGTCTTATAAATGAATGCGTCCATATATGCAGTCTTAAACTTGGTCCCAATGTGGATGCCTGCCTTTAAGTACTGATCGATTGGAACAAGCAAATTTTCTTCTTGCGTCATAGTGGTGCCTCCAAATGATTACAAGCCAGCGCATTACTAGCCAGCAATGCTAACATGATCGATGCTAACGCAACAAATGGCAGAAGAACAAGCGAATGTTTCTGCTGCAGTTTATCGCCTCGCAGCGTGCACAAAGTCCGCATTCACATGAACGCGCCGACCTTTGTGCTCGGCCATACACTCACGAATTAAGATGTTATTTATAAAGGTTTCGTGGACTTTGCCTGAAAAGATTCAAGAGTCTCGTAGACGGGCCCTTTCTTTGATAGAGTGCTTTTGATCAAGTGAAATGCGTTAACAACAAACGATGCCGGTGGCACTTTCCATAAATCAATCGCGGCTAAGAACTCCTTTTTGTTCTCAAGAAATTTCACACGCGCAAGAGTGATGTGAGGATGAAACTCGTGATCTGGAACCAATTCAAGCGGTGCAAGACAACTGCTCACTTGTTTCGCGAGTGCAACAGCTGTTGTTCCTGGCGCAATCCCGATCCATACAACGCGGGGACTGTGGCTTGAGGGAAACACTCCAGCACTGCTGAGCGAAAGCGTGAATGAAGAAAACGAAACCTTACGCAATAACTCGATGATCGATGGAATCTTCGTATCGTCCACGTCACCGATGAACTGCAATGTCAAGTGAAACGATGATGCTTTTGTGACTCTGCCGTGCAACTTTCTCTGAAATTCACGCAGAACAATACAAACCTCATCTGGCAATTCTATCGCAACAAACAACCGCGCCATGCTTTTCACGAAGGAACTTTAAGAACTGCATAGAAGAAGAAAAAAAATTTAAAAAGTTACTGCTGGCCTTCATCCTCAGGAAGTGGAGGAACATCGCTATCTTCCGCAGGTTCTTCTGTGGGGCTGGCTGATTCCTCGCCGAAATCCTCAGAGTCAACGGTAGGTTCTTCAGTAGCCTCTTGTGCATAAGACCCTTGCTGACTAGGCTCACGCTTTGGCTTCTGCTCTTCAACTTCGGGCTTGCCTTGCGCGGGACCCATATTCTCCGCGAAACCAACCTTGCGCAAAACCTTGGTCACTTTGATGTGAACCTCATCGCCCTCTTTGGTATTAGGCACAAACAGCACAAACCCTCTTTTACGAGCAATACCATCTCCCTTTTCACCAACAGCTTCGATTCGGACATCCAGCTCGTCACCGACACTCACAGGAGCTGTCGATCGCTCTTGATGATATGAGCCACCGCCATAACCACCGCCGTAGCCTTCACCGCCACCATAACCGCCTCGTCTATTCTCTCCGTACATACGTTCATTCACCTATCTATCCTATATTCTATCTACACGCCGACGCGTGCATAGCAAAATGCGAGCAGACCTAAGTTTATAAATTTATTGTACAAAGAGGCACTGTAGAATGCTGCAACCTGAGTCAACCCGAAGTCGGTGGCAGCACTGGTAAACTACCACGGGCTAAACTAATAAAAAAAAGAAAAAAGTAACGCCTTTATTAGAGGTCTGTCAGCCCATCGGTATTGACAACGAAATTGCATTCTCCATCAGCGAGGTTTGGAGCATCAACAAGTTTCGCAACGCGACTCCCTTTCTTGCCTTTACGCAGGTATATACGGAATGTCGAAGCGTGCCCGACGATGTGCCCGCCGATCGCCTTGGTGGGATCACCGAAGAACTGCGCTGGATCAACCTGCACTTGATTTGTCACATACACGCACAAGTTATACGTATCTGCAATCTTTAATAGCGTATGCATATGACGGTTGATCTTCTGCTGCCGCTCCGCGAGCGTACCACGACCGATGAATTCTGCACGGAAATGCGCAGTGAGCGAATCTACGATGACGACACGTACGTTGAGCTTCTCTGAATCAATAATCTCAGGAACCTTCTCTGCAAGAAGCATCTGGTGATCTGAGTTATACGCGCGCGCCACCTTGATATGCCGCAATGTCTCTTCTGGATCAAGCCCAGCACCCTTCGCGAGCTCTTTGATGCGCTCAGGACGAAAGGTATTCTCAGTATCTATATAGATCGCATACGCATTCGGATCCTGCTTTTGGCAGTTGACTGCAAGCAAATGCCCGATCTGGGTCTTGCCAGAACCAAACTCACCATAGCATTCAACGATGCACCCAGTTTCGAACCCGCCACCGAGGAGGGCATCAAACGCTTTGCTTCCAGTAGAAAGCTTGACAACGCGAGCGCGTTTCTTTAACAGTTCTTCACCTGACTGAAAACCCATTTTGAAACTGCTTCGCGCGGCATTAATCATCTTACGCGCCACTTGTTCAGTCAATCCTGCATCCTCGACAAGTTTTCCTGGAGATGCCACAGCAAGCGCCATGATCGTGTCGTACCCTGCTTCCTTGAGCTTTTCTGCAGTTGCAGCACCGACTCCCGGGAGATCCATGATCGTAAGGTCGTTACCTTGGTCTTCTGGCTGTTGAACTTCCGTCGCCGGATCAAATTTTTCGTCTTTTTGCTCCATCTCTTTCACTTTTGATTTCTCTTTTCGTGCACGGTGACAGGAAAAGTCTTGCGATAGTTCGTCGACCGTTCCTTGTGTTTCTTTTGGCTGAACCGATGTCCAGCCGGTTTCTTCATTCGCTTTGATTGCTTCGCTTATCACAAATACCACCTCGTATTTATACCTTCTTTTACCATTTCTCCAGACTTTTTATAGAAAAAACAAAAAAAACAACTCCAACAGTAACAACGTTCATCAGTTCTCTTCAGAAGCAAACTGCTGTGACTTGTTTGACAGTACAACGTACTCGTAAGCTTTGCTGAGTGCAAGAACCGCTTTCGGCAAATCATTTGCGCGAAGAGAACTTGTGGACTTCCACGTGTTTGTCTGACGATCCATGTAGGACCTACCAAATGACACGGACAGGTATTCAACAGCCCCTCTGTCTGTCTGGCCAACATTTCTCCACACAGTGGCCTTGACGGGCCCTATGCGAAATGTCTTTTCTGGCTGGTTTTGTCCCTGCGGGACAATGTTTTCATTTTTTTCGTTATTCATTTTTTACCTCAATCGGTTGCTGTTCGCTTTTTGTTTCAATCACCATCAACACACTGCACCTATTTTGATGCAGAGTTCCGGTGACCCGATCGCAACTGATAAAGTCGGCCGTAATTAAATAGCTCACGTGACTGTGTCCAGTGAGCAGTGGCGCTCTATTTGAGGGATCGACATCCTGCTGAGGGCAAAAGACGTTGAAGATGATGATTCTTGAAAATACTTCAGAAGTCTTGTGAGAATTTTCGAATTTAGTCTGATCGGATTGTCGGATCAGCTCTGGTCGCTTTATGTCAAAAGCTCGCGACCACTACTATTCACCAGTCGCAGACTGTGGTATGCTGACATATCAATTTTCGTTGCATACTTTCTTTTGACGTTCCTTCACGACGGGTGTATACTTCACATCATTCTCGGTAACAAGAACCTTGCGTGTGCCGGTTTTTTCCTCTGCCTCTTCGATAGCGATGCATTTCTCTTGAGGCTTAGAAGTTGCGAGTTCATTGTTCTCATCGACCACTTGGATCGTCACATCCTTTGCTGGATCGTACTGTGTACTCCAGGTTACAAAGAATCTGCGCGAGCTGTTCGCATCGATACCATAGAGTCCGCTATGTTTCCAACGCTGAACCTCTGAGCCGTTCATCAAGTACACCTTATCCATAAAGAACGTGTCTTTCTTTTGTTGTAAATTCTTCAGATAAATTGTGCGCTTGAGTTGATTGCTCTCCCCTAGAACAAGGGGCTCAAAGAGCCAGACTTTAGGCCCAATTTCGAGCGAATACTTATCCGTCGTAACTGTCTCTTGCGGGATTGGCTCAGCATAACACTTCTTGGTGAATTTTGGGACAGTGTAGGTGTACGATTCGTTCTTTTCAATCATGTTTGGAACCAGGTACTGCTGGCGCTCATAGAACTTGACAGGAACAGTCTTGCAAGGAGCAGGCTTGCATGCGGTTAAAAGTATCAGGGCGCTAACTAGAACAACGATTACTATCATTTTACGAACAGCCCAACCCCTTGTCCCGCTCATATGTAACTTCTGTGAAATGGTAATAACTAATAAAACTTACGTTTCTTTCGGAAAGGGCGTTGATCACTGCCTCCAGCTCGTTTAAATAAGAAATAGCGTTACGTGGGTGAAAAATCACTGAAACAGCTCCATCGGCTGGATGGCGCAAAAACCAATAAAATACCGAAGGACTACGCAGATAATTCACCCAAATTACGTCGTTCAATGGAACTAACCCCACTGTTGAGACCGGAATGCGCCGCATTTTATTATCACTACCGTAGAATACATCGGTATACGACAGCGTTGATGCATCGTATGCCGCGTGATTTCGTTCAAGAATACGGATTGTCTCCATATCGATCAACGTGTAGGGAGCACGAAATCCTTTGGGCTTAGGAGCTTGCGCGATATCAAGCGCCCTCTTGCAGCGAAAAAATTCATTGCGCTTCTGCGACTTATTAAGCCTGAGAAACACCGGGTGCGAGAATGAATGGCATGCGATCTCAAAACCTTCGCTTGTAATACGCGCAATAACGTCACGATTCTTAAGCGCGTATTCTCCTGTCACAAAGAATGTCACATTCACTTTCTTATCAGCCTGGCTCTTCTCATTTTTTGCTACAATAAAATCGATAATTCCCATTACAGATTCCCTTCCATCGACAGGCTCAACATCAAAACTCAACAGCACATAACGTGGACGCTGCATTGAAAAGAGAAAAGCAAATAAGAGAACAAAGAACACTGCAAGCACAATAAGCATTAACAGTTTTCTCCTGCTTGAACCAAACCGAAAGTGATGATGCACCATGCAGCAGTTACCGCTCTTCACATCTGTGATGGTGTTATCTGCGATGCTTGCTTGCGCTCTTGTAAAAATCGAAGCTCCTCGTCAGGATCGGGATCACGCACAACTGTTCGCGCAACAAGCTCCAACCGGTTAAACATATGATTCTTGGAAACCTTCGCAGAGACCTTCAACATCTGCCCCATCAATTCTCCCTTAAGCGCATCAAGCGCGTCACGAGAGGCTCTCGTTAGCATAAGATCATCGACTGACTTCCCGAGCACAACCGCTGCCTGCTCCCGAAAAAAGACCGCACGAATGTTGTCAGAACCGTCATCAAGAACAAGATTCAACACGCACGAATATGCTGGAGCGACTGTCCCGTGTTCATCGCATGCAAAGGTCTCTTGACGGGGCCTCGCACGCTTATTGCATTGCGGGCAAATTTCAAAAAAATGAGGATCAAACACCTGCACAACCGTCCCTACCACCTCCACAAACAAGTCGTCAGAGGTGATGTCTGCAAGACGTTTGCGAACTGCCAATGATGATGCGCTTTGAAACCCTTGTGGGTTTGGGGAAACGGGCAACTCTACAATAACTCCTTCAGGATTCACTTCCAAGCCGCTACGGTCATTGACATGGATCTCTACACGGCCATTGTTCTCACGAGCATAGACATTTTTCACCGCAACAACATCACCGACATTCACTCTTTTCAAGTCGTCGGTCTTGGCATTCCAACATGTTGTGCGAATCACACCGGTCTTATCCGCAAGAAGAAACGAGCCAACCTTTCCAGAGCCTTTCTGCGACTGAAACTCCCTCACTTCATAGATCGCCTGGACTTTTCCAACCACATCAACTGAACGCATACCAGCGGCGATGTCCTTGATATCCTTAATGAGGCAAGCGCCATGCATGTCCTGGAGAAGATCAACGCCTAACTCGTTTGCAATAATGTGCGCTGCACCTTCTTTCGAAACAAGTCCTACGAGCTCCTCTGATTTTTTATGAATGCGATTCAAAATCTGCTCATCAGAAAGCCCAGTCTTCTCCTTGATCTTCACAACCATTTCATCAAAGGAAAGTTTCATGCTGTCACCCCTTCACACTTTGCACCACCGATATACATATTCTTTTTAAGCTTTTGGATTTCTAGGGGGTTGGTGCGAAATTCCCTTGCTTCGCCGCCGTCACGCTCACCGCCACCGCCTTTTCGCGAGAGATAGACAATTATTCATTCACACCGACAAGGGGGAAGCCCCACAGCGGCCATCGATCCGCTGGCACTCGATCTCAAGTCCGATTTCCGCTTCGCTTCAATCGGACGACGAACATTGAGTAGTATTGAGCGAAGCGAAATACTGCGAGGTGGGTTGATAAGGGAGGCACTCCCTTATGGGGAAGTCGGTCATCCATGAGCACAGCAATATCACGAGCCCGGCGTGGCGGTGAGTGAGCGATGCGTCGAGCATCGCGGTGGCGGCGGCAAGATAAGTAATAGTAATTATTTTCGCACCAACCCCGATTTCTTATCGGTGTATAAAAAAGAAGTGAGCCATCCTAATAACTGAACATTAAACTGAACATTATAAACCATGTACTGAACTCGTGTCAAGTGCTCCGCGATACTCATTCCCATTATTGTCAACAGTCGTCACGGCAAAAACTGGATTTACTGACTGCTTCGTTTCGGCGTTTTCCATGCAAGATTTAGGAATCGCTTCTGTCTTCACTTCCTGGGATGCCCCATCGATGCTGCTCACGACAACTTCTGTTTTAAATGGAACTTTCATCGATAAATCATAAACTCCCTCGTCCTCTCTGAAACAGTAGATCTTGTACTGGAATACTTCTGAAGGGTCTGAAAGCTCAGAGCCATCGATGTTCTTTGTCACCGGTGTTATAGAGAACGTCAGACTTGTTGCCGGATCACCAATCACGCTAAACTCGGCAAGCGCGGGAGGAGCATCATCGTGAGGTGACTGGACCTGCTCATCTGCAGCAGCAGTAGGCGTTTGGCTTTCCTGATCTTCAGCATCCGTTGCGGTTACAGCAAAGAAGTACCGAGTCTCATCCTCTAACCCATCTAAAAGGTATACGTATTTCTTTGGAGTCGACTGCGGCAGGTAATACAATTTATTATGCTCTAGAGAAATCGGAAGCAGCAAGATGTCCGATAAGTAATTCACAGCACACGTCTGGCCCTGGGGAATGCATTCTGGCTCCTGCGAAAAATCAAATGACGCGATTTCTGAAGCTTGCGCCGATTCGATTTCAATTTTAGTTAACAAATCCAGTATTTTTGGGTCTGCATCGATCTCTTCAGTGCTCTTGCCTTTCACAGCAGCCTTCGCGCCAGCATCGGCGCTATAATAAACAGTATACTTACGCACATCGATGCCTTCGAGCGCGTCCCACGCCAACAGCACCGCTCCTTGCGCCTTCTTCGCATCATACACCCCTATGGCTTTTACGTCTTTTATGGGTGGTGCGAGAAAGTATGCAAACTTCACTACAACCTTTTGATCACCGACATCGCCCGTGCCTGCGTCATAAGCGATAAATGTCGATTCTTGCTTGACACAAAACTTGACAAACTTGCGAAATATGCTGCATTCATTTTGTGACGGGGCATCTGCCAGATCATAATATAAAGTCAACTGGTTTGGATCCGCCTTATAGATTCCTGCAGTTGTGGATTCAAACTCCGGGGTGTACACAAACTTATCTGAGGATGGAGCATCAGCCAAGCCTACTACAGCAAGAAGCACATCAACAGTCGACAATGACGGCATGTCGACAGTGGCCGCAACTCCTGGAATTGTCTGAGATTTTACTGTACTTTCCTTCGGTTCTTCGAGTATTAACGTCGTCGATGACGCGGGCGATTGAGTGAATTTCACCGCGATTTGTCGTTTCTTCCACTCAACATCGGGCTCCTTTGTGGTGGAAGGCATCAATCCCAATGTGAGACCGCTCCTGAGCATACTGCCGAACGTCACACGATCGGCTACGGGAACAATCGGGTACGTGTACGGGCACACGCAGTCAACATCCGGTGAGGATGCGCATGCATCAATCCCTTCCGCAAGCGAATTCACGATATTCTGCTTTTCCGGCTCACAGAATGCCTCCCACTTCACGATTTCAGATTTTCCGGCAAACGGGCCCGCTGTTTCCTTAGTGACAATCGCACCCGCAAACTTAACCATCCAGTCAAGCGCTCCTTGCGATTCTGCTTCAAAGAGCGTTGCATTTGCAACAACACACGCAATATCAGCGCCGCACAAATTGAGTTTCTTCATCTGCTGTGCAATCGTATTATAAATACGAAAATCAAAAGGAATCGATGCCCTAAATGACGGGTTGATCGAGTATGGCACGGAAAAGAGCGGGTGCTTTCGTTTTGCGGTGGCCACTGTCGACGAGGCCTCCTCTCCTTTTAGAATCGGGGCGCCTGCGGGGGGCCCCTGATCTTCCTTGATTGTCCCGCCTGCCGCTGAACACATGCTTTCAAATACCTTCCAGCCCTTATCAGCGTAATGAATTCCGATGTCAGGATATTTTACACCACAGTAGAAGTTAAAATCGCATAGTTGCGTTGCTTCGGGATTACAATGAAACTGCTTTGAATTGGGGCACTTGAGTTTGCCGCACTTTCCATCAGGATATCCGTAGTACATTGCGCACGCGTCTTGCGCAGCTTCAACAATGCCCATTCCCTTATTCATTCGTTCTTTTATTTCATCGATAACTGCTTCGCCGCGATTATACGAGAGCAGGTACATCAGATTTGCATTGCGGCCAGAAAAACCGGCACTCTTAACTTTGCGAACTTTTCCTGCAAGTTCTTTCGTCCCCTCATCAAACTGCTGGCCCGGCTCTGGACAGGATTTCTTAAACAAGCAGGGATTATCTACCTGAAAAAAACCCCCGTCGCCAGACTGTCCTGCAGCGTTCATTTCTGCACCCAAACGACAGCCAGACTCAAGGAACCCGACAGTAAAAATCTGCACAAGGTCGAGCCCTTCTGCAAACAGATCGTTCTTTGGGGCATACTGTTCTATCTCTTTGGCAAACCGGGCGCAATTCTTATACTGGGGGTGCGTAACTAACTTTGTGATATCAGCTCCAACACATTGCGCAAGCAATCCTACAGAAGCCTTTGACCCTTCTGAAGCTGCTGGCGGATTTGCAGATGACGACTCCTTTGAAATTTCCTTCGAAACATTCTCTGCCTTCGCAAGCACAAAAGTTACATAGAGCAAAACAATGAAAACAATGGCCACTAGAAGAGAAATACTTAGCAGCGTGCGCTGCCTTGCTTTCTTTTTTGATTTAATATGAATTAATTTAATCGATTCATGAGACATTTTTATCCGCCTAATCAGCTCTTCGCGCCGCCAAATACGCGCTCCTGCTCCATGCTCTTTGCAATTTGCTTTTCAACGATTTCAGGCATGTAACCCTGCTGCTTCAACCATTGCTGCAACTGTTCATGCGAATACCCTTTCCTACGAAGATCTACTATAATCTGAAACACACGATCTTCGACAGACTCAACTAACATCGGTCGCGTAAACTGAGCTGTTTCTCCTGATCGGGCAACCTCTTGCACCCTGCGTCTAAACAACCAAACTATGAGCGAACAGACCAACATCGTTCCAAATAGAACGAGCACAAACGAGACCAGAATAAAGCCGCGCAATCGCTCAAACAATTTTTCACGCTCGTCCTGCTTCATCTGTCGCCCAATGTTTGCATCGACGTAGCTGCGAATAGATTCCTTGCCAACCTCAAACTGTACCGCTGCTAAAAACTCCTGTTCACGCTGATTGGCTACTAATTGACCTGTAATGTTTGCGGTTGGCGCCGCTGAGGTATCCGGTGCGTGTTCCGGTGCGTGTAACTCGCTTTCCGTATAAGATACTTCATACTCATCCGGGACGTACATCATGATCGGATTTCCTTGCTCATCGAGAAACTTCGTGAGCGAGCCTTCTTCCTCATCCGCTGTGCGAAGAACTGGTAACTTCGACACGTATTGGGGAAACACGTCCTGTGCAAAATACCACTCAGCTAGCGACCCTGGATCACCACACTCGCCAATGCAGCATGTGCCTTGCGAGTCCAAAGTCTTGACGCTGGTCCCAAAACAACCCTCGTCAAAATAGCATAATCGGCCACCGCGATCAGCGCAATATAACTTGATTTTTCCTGAAATTTGATCAACACAGTTTGGAGCGCATGTCGGACAATCCTTATCCAACTGATCTTCACAGTCAGGATCGCAGATTCCATCGCTGCGCAGGTCACAATAAGCATCAAAAACCCCCGATGGGCAATCACTGCATGTCACCGTATTCTCACTGAGAGAACAACTTTGTTGCGTACATGGCTCGCACATCCCATCAAAATCACAGAAGCTCAATGGCACATCCTGGACAAGGCCACCATTTTGAAAGAACTGAACCGCAAGCATACGATCATCAAAAGGCACAGCTACTTCACCCTCACGCAAGACAACCGACCAAATAGATTTTCCTGCAGAATCCACGAAGCGTGCCTCGCCAACAACGTCGCCAGCCGATTCTGAAAGGATGGTTTGTTCATACGGAAGAATATCTTCTACCAGCTTAAGGTCACCCCATACAAAAGCCTCTCCTGATTTTGCAACTTTAAATGTAAGGTAATTAGTGCCAAGGACAACACTTGAAAATATCCCTATCAAGATAACACTAAGAAGTATTAGGAACATAAATTGTATCCACGTTTTTCTTCTTGAATCAGTCGACGTCATTTGCTTCTTATACCTGTTCTATTATGCGTGTTCTATTATACCCGTTTTCATGTGTAAACTAATTTCGATGCGGCCGTAGGCGCACCAATTACTGCGGGATCCCCGTGGAACTCAAAATGCATCGCGTCCTTACGGCTGCCCCAGTTCCCGCCCCAACTAAAGCCGAACTTCTTGAATGCATCAACAAAACATTTCGGTATGTCGGTTTGCAGGATGCCGTCGTCCCTCAGCGGATTTGCGTCCCAATTAATGTCGATTGCCGTCGCAAACGAATGCATGCTTAATCGCTCTGGCTCGTTCTCCTTGCCTTTTATCGGGCGCCATTTGAACGCTCCGATCATCCGGACTTCATACGCTTTACCTTCAGGACACTTCTCTATCTCTGCTTCTATGCAAGGGAAAAGATTCTTGATCTTACTGTGAACAGCAACTTTCTTTCCTCTGAATGTAATGGTTTCTAACTGCGAGGACACGCTTTGTTCAGAAGAACCATACAATGCTTTGTATTTTTCAGTGTTGAAAGCAACTGTTCGTGGTATAGGATTACATGTACCAGACACGGCCTGACCAGGCGCTGCCAGAGTCGTTCCTGACGGTACGCCAGATGTTGGAGTGGCCTGCGCGCTTAGTGCTGGCGGCGCGACTGGTTCTTTGCGCGTAATGCCTACAGCAAGATTCTGGCGAGCAATCCCAAGCACATTAGTAACGCCGCTTTGCGAAACAACTATGAAATCATAAATGGAAGAAAGCGGTGCCGGAACACACTGCGGCTTCACAGATGGTGCAACAACCGCCGGTGCACCTGGAACTGCAGGCGCGGTTTCTTGCGCGTACGCTGCAGCAAAAATTGCATCGGCGATCACGTGCAATCCGACAATCCCTGGATGAATCTTATCAACACTTCCCGCGTCAGGCCTCATTGCGCCGGGATTTTGCGGATCATCAAGCGCTGCAAAGACATCGACAGCGACATCAACGCTTGCAGGCTTTGAAAGAATCCACTTGTTGAGTTCTTGCTGTTCATCATATTTTTTTTCCGTCCAGCCTACACTCGTTCCAGTCCCGTACCCCTTCCATGGCGTTGTCGTGACTGCGACGACCCTCAGTCCCTTTGCTTTTGCACGAGCATACATATCCGCGAGATCCGCTTGAATTTTTTGAGCGCTCGCACTTCCCGAAAGATCATTCACACCACCCATGATGATGACATCGCTATGCCCTCCTGCGAGAACAGCATCAAAATCCGCCTTCATTGTAGTGACGTGTTTGCCGACATATGCGTACTTGTCGTGCAGCTGACCTCCTTTAGGAATGCCCTGTGTTGTCGAAGCGTCGCCATCCTCGCTTTGCACTTTCGCACTCGGACATGCCTCTTTAAGCCTATCTTCAAGCATTGCGGGATATGTGTTACGGCCTCCGAGACCGACCGTTATTGAATCGCCAATGATCGCGATTGAACCCGCAGGGCATTTTGGGCCTGTTGGTGCTGCCGGCGCACTGGCCAGAATTGTTGACGGCGCGCCTGGAAGCTGTCCCTGCGGGCCACAAGAGAGAAAACCAAAATACTTGTTATCATTGATGTCAATATTCTTTTTGAGGTCAACATTATTATTGACGTTTCCGCCGATCGCATTAAGAGGTTCCTTGTTCACAACAATATCGCAGTGGCTTAGACCATACACGTTATTATAATCAATACTACAACTTGCACTTCCAGCATCACGTTGCGCGTCATGCCGGCATGCGCAGATAATGTCCCCAACTTCAATGCTGTTTTTTTCACTCATCGGATGCGCTGTGCACGTTCCTGGATTTTTTTGAATCTTACTAAAGTACTGCGTGTGCGCGCAATTAACTGGAAAATCAGAAATTCCTGCCTGCTTTGCCACCCACGAAATAAATGCAGCAGACCAAGGAACAACGGTCGGATTAGATCCAGGACATCCTCCTGCTTCGAAGTACGCTGCCACTACGGGCTTCATGTCTG